>DYJG01000248.1:0-3931 GCA_020723225.1 Desulfobacca acetoxidans
TAACCTTAACCCCGGTTTCCAGCACCTTCACCGTGGTCTCTTGATCCACGAAGGGGGGCGCGGCCCGGTGAATGGGAGACATGTTCTTGGACTTCACCGGTCCCAGGCCGTCCACCGGACGGCCGACGACGTTGAGGACCCGCCCCAGGGCTTCGGCGCCCACCGGCACCATGATGGGCTTGCCGGTGTCTTTCACGGGCATACCCCGGACCAGACCGTCGGTGGTGTCCATGGCAATGGTGCGCACCATGTTGTTCCCCAGATGCTGGGCCACTTCCACCACCAGGTTGTCTTCCATGTCGTCGATGGCCGGGTTGCTGATCAAGAGGCCATTTTTAATGGCCGGCAGTTTTCCTTCCTCAAATTCCACGTCCACTACCGGACCGATAACGCGGGCGATTCTGCCGATATTCATATTTTCCAAGTCCTCCTCATCCGGGCGGCCTTAGCCTTTAAGGGCCTCAGCCCCGCCCACGATATCCATCAGTTCTTTGGTAATGGCCGCCTGCCGGGCCTTATTCATCACCAGGGTAAGCTGGGTGATCATTTCCTTACAGTTGCTCTGAGCGTTATCCATGGCGGTCATCCGGGCCGCGTGCTCGCTGGCGGAGTTCTCCAGGAAGCCATGGTACACCAGAACGTTGATATATTTAGGCAGCAAAAACTCCAGGAACTGCTCCATGGGCGGCTCAAAGAGGTACTCCATGGTGGAGGCAGCCTGCGCCTCCTCCGCTTCCGCCTGCTGGATGGGCAGGAGCTGCACCATCCTGGGTCTTTGGATTGCCATGTTGATGAAGCTAGCGTGGATCAGGTGCACCTCTTGCACGTCTCCGGAGAGAAAGGAGCTCATAATATCCCGGGCCACGACCACGGCGTTGGAGAAGTCGAACTTATTCCAGACGTCCACGTATTGAGCCGCCATTTCGGTCTTGCGGCGCCGGAAGAAGTCCCGGCCCTTGCGGCCCACACAGACGAGGGAAACTTCGATACCCGCGGCTTCTTTCTCCCGCATAAACTTCACCGCGGTGTTAATCAGGTTGACGTTGAAGCTGCCGCACAATCCCCGGTCGCCGGTCATCAACACCAATCCCACCTTGGTCACCGGCTCCGTCTTCTGGAAGAAGGGGTGGCTGTCGGGCTCCACCCGGCCGGCCATATTGCCCAGCATCATGCTGAAGGCCTGGGCATAGGGCCGGAACCCTTCCATGCGCTGTTGTGCGCCCCGGAGCTTGGCGGCCGAGACCATGTTCATGGCCTTGGTGATCTGCTGGGTCTTTTTGACCGCCGTGATCTTATTTCTGATATCTCGTAGGGTTGCCATCCTGTACCCCCAGGGTTACGCCGCGGCGGGCTGGAAGATGCCGTCGAACTCTTCCAGCAGCTTCTTCATCCGAGCATCGAGCTCCGGGGTGAACTCTTTGTAGTCCTTGATGTCGGCCAGGACGTCGGAGTATTTGGATTCCATGAAGGAATAGAGCTGTTTCTCGTAATCCGCCAACACTTCCAGGGGATACTTGTCCAGGAAGCCCCGGGTGCCGGCGTAGAGGATGGAGATCTCTTTCTCCATGGGCAGCGGCTCATACTGCGGCTGCTTCAGGATTTCCACCAGGCGGACGCCCCGGTTGAGCTGCTGCTGGGTGGCCTTATCCAGTTCGGAGCCGAACTGGGCGAAAGCGGCCAGTTCCCGGTACTGGGCCAAATCCAAACGCAGCGACCCGGCCACCTGTTTCATGGCCTTCACCTGGGCGGCGCCGCCGACCCGGGAGACGGAGAGACCGACGTTGATGGCGGGCCGGATGCCGGAGAAGAAAAGAGCCGGCTCCAGGTAGACCTGCCCGTCGGTGATGGAAATGACGTTGGTGGGAATGAAGGCCGAGACGTCGCCCTGCTGGGTCTCGATGATGGGCAGGGCCGTCATGGAGCCGGCCCCCAGGGCGTCGTTCAGTTTTGCGGACCGCTCCAGCAACCGGGAGTGGTTATAAAAGATGTCACCGGGGTAGGCCTCGCGTCCGGGAGGACGGCGGAGCAGCAGGGACATCTGCCGGTAGGCCTGGGCCTGCTTGGTGAGATCGTCGTAAATGATCAGGGCGTGGCGGCCGCTGTCCCGGTAGAACTCACCCATGGCGGTGCCGGAGTAGGCGGCGACATACTGCAAGGGGGCGGGCTCCGACGCGGAGGCGTTGACCACGATGGTGTGCTTCATGGCGTCGTGGCGCTCCAGGGCGTCCACCACCTGGGCCACGGTGGATTTCTTCTGACCCACGGCCACGTATATGCACAGGACTCCGGAGTCCTTCTGGTTGATGATGGCATCAATGCAAAGCGCGGTCTTGCCGATCTGCCGGTCGCCGATGACCAGTTCCCGCTGGCCGCGGCCCACGGGGGTCATGGCGTCGATGGCCTTGTAACCGGTGTACATGGGCTCATTCACCGGCTGGCGTTCGATGACGCCGGGGGCCTTGACTTCGATGCGGCGGAATTCCTTGGTTTCGATGGGGCCTTTGCCGTCCAGGGGATTGCCCACCGGGTCGATGACCCGGCCGAGAACCGCGTCCCCTACGGGCACCTGGGCGATGTTGCCGGTGCGTTTAACAATGTCGCCTTCCTTGATGTGGGTATCTTCACCCAGGATGGCGACACCGACGTTGTCCTCTTCCAGGTTGAGGGCGATGCCGAAGATGCCTCCGGGGAACTCCAGAAGCTCCATGGCCATGCATTTCTCTACGCCGTGGACCCGGGCGATGCCGTCACCCACGGACAGAACGGTGCCGGTTTCGGCGACCTCCACCTTTTTCTCATAATCCCGGATTTGGGAGCGAATAATTTGGCTGATTTCCTCGGCTCTGATTTCCATTTATAAGACCTCGCCTTTTATTAATGATTCCCTTAAGGAAAAGAGCTGCGTACGCACGCTGCCATCGAGCACCAGGTCTCCCACCCGGGCCAGAACGCCGCCGATGATCCCAGGGTCTTCTTCTACGTCCATTATCACCGTGGTGCCGGTGAGTTTCTCCAGAGTCTGGCGCAGCCGTTTCTGGGTGCCTTCATCCAAGGGGATGGCGGCCTTAACCTTGGCCCGGCTGACCTTTTCCAGTTCATCCACCAATTCCTGGTAGGCCTGGGAAACTCCGGCCACGGCCCCCAAGCGGTGCTTGTCGAAAAGCAATTTCATCAAATTGCCCACCATAGGAGGCATCTGTAAAACTTCAATCATACGGAGGAGCAGTTTATGGCGGTCCTCCCGGCCATATATGGGGTTGAGCAGGGCGTCTTTCAGTTCCGGCTCCCGCTCCAGGAGAAGGGCGAAGCCTTGCAGCCCTTCCCCGTAGGCCTTGTAATTGCCGTCGTCTTTGCCCAGGGTGAGCAAGGCTTTGGCATAGCGTCGGGGTACGGTCATGTCAATCAATGGGCTTCCACCACCTTCTTTAAATATTCCTCCACCAACTGTTGATGATCGGCGAAGGTGACTTTCTGTTTAAGGAGATCTTCGGCCATGTTGCTGGCCAGGTCGGCGATTTCCTGTTTTAATTCCTGAACCGCCTTTTTCGTCTCCTGCTCGATGGACATGGCCGCCATCTCTTTGATGCGGGCCGCGACCATCTCCGCCTTTTCCACGATCTTGGCCTTCTCCAACTCGCCTTCGGCCAGATACTGCTTAATGATCTTTTCCCGTTCGCCGGCAACCTGGGCCAGCTTGGCCTCGGCTTCCGCCAAGGCTTCGGCGGCCGCGGCCTTCCGGCTTTCCAGGTCATCCATGGAGTTGGCGATATCCTGGGCCCGGGCGGCGAAGAAATCCTTCACTTTGACCTTCTTGGCCAGCAGATAAACGAGGATACCGGCAAAGACCACGAAGTTGAAAGAGCGCCAGGTGAAGTCGGTGATCTTGGCGGGATCGATACCGCCGTGTCCACCGCCTCTCGCGGCTGCCGCC
>DYJG01000248.1:3941-4804 GCA_020723225.1 Desulfobacca acetoxidans
GGCGGCATGCCGGTCCCCGGACGGGTATCGGGGATCGTTCCGGTCGGCGCAGCGGTCACCATGGCGGCCGCCGCCACTCCGGCCCAAGCCAATACCGCCCCGATTCCCAGGGCCCCCCAGCCAGCAATCCTTTGTGCCCGGCTCATGCGATCTCCCTCCCCAAAATCTTGGCGGCCATGACCTGGGCGAAGGACTGGGCTTGGCCCTTCAGGGTTTTGCGGGCCTTGTCCATGTCTTCCTTGATCTTTTTCTCGACCCTGGCCCATTCCGCGTCCACCTCCTGCTTGACCTTCTCCAGCAGGGAGGCTTCAGCCTGGGAGCCTTGCTGGCGCAGGGCTTCTTTTTCGCCCACACCCTGACGCCGGGCCGAGTTAAGGTTCTCCTGAATCTCCGCGGCGACACCCTCACTCTGTTCGGAGAGTTGGGCCGCGGCTGCCGCATCGGCATCCATCCGGGCCTGACGTTGCTTCAGGTTGTTGCGGATGGGCCGGAACAGGACTACGTTCAGGAGATAGACCAAAACCAAGGCGTTGATGATTTGTGCGTATAAGGTCCAGTCAATATCAATCATCCTGAGCTGCCACCTTAAATTTTATTTATGAAACTACGGCCTTGCGGGTTTTGAGGAATAAATCATCATGTGTAACTTTTCACGAATTCCACTTTTAACCTATTTTCCCCCCACTGTCAAAAATTTTTTTCAAAAAAATTCACCCTCCGTAAAGGAAGCGGCGCATGCGGATATTCAGGAGAAATCCCACCCCCAGGAAAGTGGTGATCAGCGAAGAGCCGCCATAACTGAAGAAAGGCAGGGGAATGCCCACCACCGGCAGCAAGCCGGTAACCATCCCCATATTGATGAA
>DYJG01000249.1 GCA_020723225.1 Desulfobacca acetoxidans
GGAGCAGATCACCGCAACCAGGACCAACCTGCGCATTAATTTGGGATAGGAGCGGGACTTCGAGTCCGGTCCCTGCGGCTCGATCCTTTTACCACTTTCGGTCTGTTCAGGCATGAATCTCCCCAAGGCGTAACCCTCGAAAAATACAGATACTCTTCGACCGGCGATCAATAATGACGAGATGACGCCCCCGCTTTTCCAGCGCCGGAGCCCCTTCTCTTTGAAAATTTGAGCTGCATAAGTTGTGCCCAACGAAAGGTCCAATTGATCGAAATTGCGCGCCTCCCCAAACATTATTACCACAGAATAACCCCTCAAGGCTTGCGGACCGGGATCGAAGCGTTTAAACTATGGCGGTGGAGGGTGGCGCCAACCCCTCCAATTTTGCGGAGAGATGACCGAGTGGCCGAAGGTGCTCGCCTGCTAAGCGAGTGTGGGGGGAAACTTCCACCGAGGGTTCGAATCCCTCTCTCTCCGCCACTTTGAGGACGGTTTTCGGTCTTCGGTTTCCGGTAACAGATAAGAGCTCAATCAGTGATAGAAATCGGACAAATCCTGGCCCTGGTGGGGATGGTGCTCCTGATCCTGGGCGGCCTGGGACGGCAACGCGCCCGCAAGACGGGAAAACTGGCGGACCCCGGCTATCTCCAGCAGCAGCGCTGGCTCCACGCCGCGGCCTACGGCCTCATTCTGGTGGGATTGCTCCTCATGTGGGGGAAGAGATAGGGGTTAGGGATCAGTAAAAGACAGTGGCCAGTGGTCAGTAACAAACGAAAAACGGAAAAGCAGGATTCAGCACTCAGTAGTCAGTGAACCAAAAACCCAAAACCCAAAACCCAAAACGAAAAAAAAGGGCCCGGGCTCCCGTAGAAACCCAGGCCTTACATGGAGGGGTCATGAAACTGTTATATGTATCGGCTCCTCCGGTAAAAGCATTAATCTTTTCCTAACAATCTTCCTAATATCTTAATATTTCAGGAATATCCCTCCTACCCTGGCTCTTTCCCGGTTATTGCGGGCAAACCTCTTTTCCCCGGTTCATCCTGGCGTCCAGTATGCGGCGGATGGCCCGGTGCAATTGACCGGCGGTGACGGGCTTCATGAGGTAGTCCTTGATGCCCAGCTTCCTGGCCTTTTCCGGGGACACCGCCATGCTCTTGGCGGTATAGAGGATAATGGGAATACCGGGGATTAACCGGCTTAATTCCTGGGCCAGCTCCACGCCGTTCATTCGGGGCATGGAAAAATCGGTGATGACCAGGTCGTATTGTTCGGGTTGCCGCTGCACCGATTCCAGAGCTTCCCTGCTGTCGGTGTGGCCGGTGACCCGGTAGCCCAGGTATTCCAACATTTCCCGGCCCACCTGGACAATCTGCTTCTCATCATCCACGAACAGGATATGCTCTTTGGGCTCGGGGGAAGAGGCCCGCTGCGCCTCTTCGCCGGCAATCGCCAATGACTTTCCGGGGGCGGGATCAACGGTCCCCAAGGAACGCTCCGGCTCCACGCTGTTCCTCCGTCGGTTGTCACCGTCCCTGGTGGTAAGAATCTGCCTGCATGCTTGCAGGTCCGGCCAAGCTTCGCCCTAACTCCCGGGGCAGGCCAAGATGTTCCCCATCCCAAGGTTAGAAGCAGGCTTGTGCTATTTAGGCTTAGATGCAACTAGCCCTTGCTACGTTAATCCACAAAATTTTCCGGAATGGTGCAAATTGCCGCCCGGCCCGCAGAAATATAGGCTGCGCCACTCAGCCGTGGGTATTTTCCCCGGAATGAAGGCCAGGCGAGAAGGAAAGGATGCGCGTTCTGTTTTGAGTACATTAGCTTTTCATTCAGAGGCGATCAAATGGGCTGAAGCCAGATTTAGATTACCTCCAACCGCCCCCGTTCCTCCCAAAGGCCGGCGCCGGTCCTTCCGGAGCGCACCGGTGGTGAACCCGGCAGAGATGGCCCCTATTTTCAAATAACTCTGTAATAACAGCAGGATAAGACTGGAAGCCGCGAGTTTCCGGCAATTTCGGGGTGAACCTTGGTTATTTACCGATCTTCCATTTTCTATAATTTTCGCCGAATTTCATAGCCTCAAAGGAAAAAGGGAAAGAAAAATGGCTATCCGGCGAAATCTGCAAGGAAATTCCCGGTCCAAAAAATTTGCCTGATAAAGCGGATAACATGCTGCGGAAGTGTTGACGGAAATCTTCCGGCAGGGATGGCCGGTTTATTTTTCTAAGAAATTTAAGAAATTATCCGATTCGCCGATAAACCTTTTGGAAAAATATCAGGTAATCACCGGCCCCAAAATCAGGGAAATCCCGATTGTCGGGGGTGAAGGAAAGACCTATAAAATTTTCAACGAGAAAAAAAACTCATTCGCCCCGGCAGGTTGCCCATTTGGGGGCATTATAAAGGCAGACGACCACCCGGGAGCCGTCAGCCCGCATGCAGATTATGAAGGGCGGCAATATAAATGGTGCGAAGGCGCACCCTACTTTGAGCTATTAAGAGCTATGAAAGCTTGGTATTTTCCGGTGATTGCCTCCTTAGCCCTCTCGGTGGGATGCGGGGGCGGCTTTAACGGGAACCTGCGCACAGGCGATTCCTACCGGACTTTATCCCGGTCAGAGAACGATGTCTCTTCCGGAGATTCCGTGAATTTCGAAGTGCCCGTCCAGGTTAATAAGCAGGTCAAGGCCTACCTGAACTATTTTTCCACGGAACGCAAAGAGGTCATCCGCCGGCAACTGGCCCGATCCACCCAATATCTGCCCATGATCAAAAAGATTTTCCGGGAATATGGCCTGCCGGATGACCTGGCCTATCTGGCCATGATTGAGAGCGGTTTTAACCCCAACGCCCGTTCGCATGCCGGCGCCTGCGGCCTGTGGCAGTTCATCAAGGGCACCGGACGGCGCTATGGATTGGTCATCAACAATCAGGTCGATGAGCGCTTCGACCCGGAGAAATCCACCCGCGCGGCCGCCAGGTATCTTCTGGACCTATACAAGCAGTTCGGATCCTGGTATCTGGCCGCGGCCAGTTACAACTGCGGCGAAGGACGGGTCCAGAAGGAGTTGAGCAAAGGCAATCATAATTTCTGGGAACTTTCCGCCAATAAGTGCCTCCCCACGGAAACGAAGAATTATGTGCCCCAGATGATCGCGGCCATCATCATTGCCAAAAACCCGGAAAAGTACGGATTTGCCAAACCCGGAGGAAAGCAGCCCCTGGACCAGGACAATTTGGAAGTGGCCGAGCCTCCCGTGAACCTGGCTGGCACGGCTCGCCCGGTCGCTGCGCCTAAGCCTCAACCTGTCAAGGCGGGCCAGGCCCTCGCCGGAAGCAAGCCCCTGGCCGGCAAGCCGCCTGAGATGCCGCCGTCTGCCAAAACCTCCGGTCCGTCAACACCCCGGCCCCCCGCCAAGACTTCTGTCCAAGCCGACAAAAAGCAGAGTCCCAAGGCGGCGGCAGAAGCCGATGACGGCTCCATTCCTTACAAAGCATCCCTTACCGGCGCACCCCGGGCCGCCCCCTCCAAGAAAGGCAAAAACGGCAAAAACGGCCGGATGGAGCAGGCAAGCGCCGGTGTTAAGAAAGAAAAAGACGCCCGGGTCAAAGCCGGCAAAGGCAGAAAAAATGGCTCCCCCGCCGTGGCGAGCAAGAGTGATGACAAAGGCGGCAAGGCCAGGCCCAAGAAGAAGAAAGCTGCCAATTCCCCGGGTAAGAAAGGGAAAGTCGCCAAACCCAAACCCAAATCCAAGCCCTTGATGGTTTCAGAGGCCCGTTAAGGAGACGGCTTAAGTTGGACGGGTCGGCGGAGGCGATAAAGGGCCAGAAGCAGCAGGGCCGCCAGAGCCGCCTGGGTGCAGGGAAAGTTTGAGGCCCAGGCCAGGGGCCGGGGGATTCCCAGACTCCACCAGGCCATCAAGGCCCAGGCCAGCAACAAGAGGACTTCATCGACTATCCAGCCGTTTCGGTATGCCTCCCATCCCAGCCAGGCAACAGGTAAGGCGATAATCGCCAGATCATAGGCGAAGGCATAGGGCGTGGCCAAAATGACGCCCAGGGCCAGGACGGACCCGCGCAACGGCAGCGGCGGGGCCAGATACCAGACCCGGGCCACGACGAACCCGACCCCGGCGGTGGCTGCCAACTGCTGCGCCAGGGCCGTCCCCGGGCTTACTCCCGCCTGCTCCAAGGCCGCAAAAATGGTGGGCATCTTGCCCCATAGATGAGGCCGCTCCAGCAGCGAGGCAGCCAGGGGGATATTTTTCCAGAAGCTGGTCCAGGGACCTAGCCCCAGCCACAAGAGACTGGCCAGGGCCAGGGCGGCTGCGGCGCAGATAGCCCCGGCCAGCGCCCGCCAACATCTCCCGGCCGCCAGGGCCACGGGGATCAAAAAAGCCAATTGGGGTTTATAACTCATTAAACCCAACAGGCTGCCGCCCAGGAAGGGATGGCGGTCCATCAGGAGCAGCCCTCCCCCCAGGAAGATGGCGGAGAGAAAGCCGTTCTGTCCGTAGAGGAAATTACTGACCGCGCCGGGAAAGAACAGGAACAACCAGGCTCCCCGGCCTGGAATCAGACGGCGGATGACAAAGATAAAGCCGCAGAAGGTGGAGCCTAACCAGGCTAACAAGGAGGCGAAATAGGGCAGCAACGACAGCGGCAGGACCATCAGCAGAAAGGTGGGGGGATAGTTCCAGACGCGGGGAGGAATGTCCGCGCCTATTACCTCCCGCTCCGCGGCGGCCATCGTCTCCCGGGAAAAGACCGCGTCGGGGGATTGAGTCCGGGCCACCTTGGA
>DYJG01000250.1 GCA_020723225.1 Desulfobacca acetoxidans
TCGATGTAGCGCACCCCGGCGTCGGAGAGCAAGGCGTAGCGGCGCTCCATCTCGGCCACGGCCCAATGCAGGGCCACGGTGGCCTCCCGGGGGTTGACCACCACCGGGTGCAGCAGATGGGGGATGCCCTCGTAAGTGGAAAGTTCGATGCGCTTGGGATCGATGAGGAGGAAGCGCACCTCCGCGGGGGTGGCCTTATAGAGGATGCTGAGGATCATGGCGTTGAGGCCCACGCTCTTGCCGCTGCCGGTGGCCCCGGCGATGAGCAGGTGGGGCATCTTGGCCAGATCGTTGACCACCGGCTGGCCCATGATGTCTTTGCCCAGGGCGATGGTCAGGCGGGAGGAGGACTTGCGGTAGGCCGCGTCCGCCAGGATTTCCCTTAAACCCACGACCTGGCGCTTGGGATTGGGCACTTCGATGCCGATGACCGCCTTGCCGGGCACCGGCGCGACGATGCGGATGGACAGGGCCTTCAAAGCCAGGGCCAGGTCGTCGGCCAGGCCGGTGACCTTGCTGATCTTCACCCCCGGCGCGGGCTCCAGTTCAAAGCGGCTCACCACCGGGCCGGTGGTGATGGACGCCACCTTGCCCTCCACCCCGAAGTGGCGTAGCGTGTCTTCCAGCTTGTCCGCCTGGGCCACCATCATTCCTTCGTGCACCTGGTGGTCCCAGGGGGGCACCTGGTCCAGGAGGTCCAGGGGCGGGAGGGTAAAACCGGCGGCCGCGCCCCGCCTTGTCTTGGGGGCTACGGCCGCCGAATCGGGGATAGGCGCAGGTTGGGGCGCAATGACCAACTCCGGGGCTTCGCCGCCGTTGCGGTTGACCAGGGGCCGGGTGACCGCGGGCCGCCGCGGCCGGGGCGGCGGGGGTTCTTCCTCCCGGCGCCGGGGCCAGGCCAGGGAGGCCAATCCCTTCAGCATACTGCCCAGCAATGCCAGGAGGCCCACGAAAGAGAGGCGGGTGGCGCCCATGATGCTGAGCAGCAGGATCAGCCCCAGGGCCAGGGCCGCGCCGGGGGGATTGAAATTGGCCAGGAGGCTGCGGCTCAGCATTTGCCCCACGAAACCTCCGGCCTCCAGATGGCCGCCGCCCCAGCGGATGGAACCCCAACCCAGGGTCAGCAGGCCCGCGGCAGCCGCAAAGATACCGAAACCCGCCAGGAACTGCCAGGGGGACAGGGTTTCCAGGCCCTGGCGGTGGGACTTCCAGGCCAGGCCCCCGCACACTGCCAGGGTCAAAAACGCGGCCAGGCCGAAGCTTTTCATCAAGGCCGCGGCCAGGACCGCGCCCGCCTTGCCCGCCCAATTGCGGGCCTGGGCCGCGTTCCAGGCCTCCACCAAACCCCGGGGATCAAAGGGGGAATAACTCGCCAGGGCCAACAAAAAAAACAGGGCCAGCCCCAGGAGCAGGACCGCGACCATCTCCCGGGCCAGGCGCGTGGACCAGGGGGGCGGCTCGGGGACTGAAGACGCGGCCCCGGATTTGCCCTTGCGGGAGGCGGCGTTATTTTTTTTAGGGCTTTTGCTCATAGAATATCGTTTATCATTTTTCGGTTGTCAGCACGGCCCTTGATAAAATTATAAAGAGCTACAAGCCTTGCGAGCCGTATCCCCCCCCTCACCCTACCCTCTCCCACCCTGGGGAGAGAGGGAAATGCCTTGCATATCCATAAGATAGACGATACTAATCCGGCTCCACCGCGCCCGGCAGGGGGCGGGGCGCGGCAATGGGGCCGGTGGCGGCCAGGCGCCGGGCCGAGGTTATTCCCGTCAGGCTGGGAAGGATATAATCCAGGCTCTCCGGGGAGATGGCCAGTTGCTCATAGACTTCGATGCCCGCGTCCCGGACCGCGTCCCGCCAAAAAGCATCCCGGGCCCGGTCCTTGGACTCATAGGGCATCTCGAAATAGACTTTGGTGATCTGGGCCGTGGCCAGGAGTTTGATGCAGACCAGGCAAGGCTCCAGGGTGACGTACAGGGTCGCTCCCTTGATGGCCACGCCGTAGCGGGCCGCCTGGGCAATGGCGTTGGCCTCGGCGTGGGAGGCCCGGCAGTAGTTGTACTTGTCCACGTCCGCGATCTGCAAGGCCCGGCGGTGGCAGTAAGGCGAGCCGTCCGGCATGGTCTGGTCCAGGCAGTGGGGCGCGCCGGGCATGGAGCCGTTGTAGCCCGTGGCCAGAATCTGCTTGTCCTTAACCAGCACCGCGCCGGTGGGCCGCGAGTTGCAGGTGCTTCGGGTGCTCACCAGCTTGGCGATGAGCAGGAAGTATTCATCCCAGGAGGGGCGCATAATTAAACATTGGTGGCACAGGCGTCTCGCCTGTGCGCTTTACCTTTCTTCAATCACCTTATCATACAGCCAGAGGTAATCTTCTGGATTTTCGGCCAATTCATTTTTCACCGGGTTATTCCTGATATACTCCAATTTATTCCAAAACTCATCCTCATCCCGAACGATGCGGTCAAATCTTTCATCCTGCCAGATAGAGCCGATGGTACCTCGCTTCTTTCTTATTTCGTGGGCAGAGTAGCTTTTTACGCTATGGATTATTTTACCCAAATTAACGGCTCCGCCTCCGGGCAGAGGAAGCGGCTTTCCCAGGATATGTACGTGATCCGGCATGACCACCGCCGCACAAAGTTTCCATTTGCGGCCTTCCCAATATTTGACGGCTTCTAAAGTAATGGTGCGCTCTTCCGGGGATAAGACTTGAAAATCTTTGCTCCGCCAAGTGATAAAATAAACGCTCCCAGGGAATTGCCAGTGAGGCAGGTATCTCCGGGTAATTTGAAAAGAGCGCACAGGCGAGACGCCTGTGCCACTAGTCTTCTTCTTTCTAGTTATCTTTTTCTCTTGATTGATGGATGTCCCCCTCCCCAAGGCTTGGCTCAATTTATTTTAAATAAATGTGACTTATTAGACCAGAATATTTTGCAGATTCGTAACCTGTTGATTGGCGGCAGCTTTCAGTTAGCTTCGGCGCGGAAGGAATGGAAAAATTTATTTTCCTCAAATCCAAGCCGATAAAGAACATTAGCGCAGAAAAAATTTAAATGATTCGTGCTCGGGCAATCGCCTCCAAATTGCCTATCGCTGACGCCCGCCCGGGAGGAATCGGTGGAGACCGCGCAGCAATTGGATGAAATGAACCAGCAATTAGACCGTAGCCACAAAAACCTGGAAGTTATCAATTCCCTGCTGCGTCTCTCTTTGGAGAACCTGCCGCTGCCGCAGCTCCTGGAACGCACTCTGGATTTGCTGACCTCCATTCCCTGGATCGGCTTGCTGTCCAAGGGGGCCGTCTTTTTGGTGCAAAACCCGTCGGATGTCCTGGTGCTGCAAGCCCAAAAGGGATTGGGCAAAGAGCTTCTGGCCACCTGCAGCCGGGTTCCTTTCGGCTATTGTTTATGCGGATTGGCCGCGTCCACCCGGCAGATCCAGTTTGCCGCGGACCTTGATGACCGCCATCAGGTTCATTTTGAGGGCATGCCGCGCCACGGGCATTATTGCGTCCCCATCCTGTTGAACGGCCGCTTGCTGGGGGTGATGAATCTCTATGTCAAGGCAGGCCATCAGCGGCATTCCATGGAGGAAGAATTCTTATGCTCGGTGGCCAATACCCTGGCGGGCATCATCGCCCGCCGGGAAGCGGAAGAGGCCCGGCTGCGGAGCGAACGGGAATTCAACTTACTTTTAAAAAATGTTCCGGCTTTGGTGTTCAAAGGCTATGCGGACGGAGCGGTGGATTTCTTTGATGAGAGAGTCAAAGAGATGACCGGATATGCCCGAGAGATTTTTGAATCCAGAAAGCTGAAATGGAGTGATTTGATCTTGGAAGAGGATCGAAACGAAACGCGGACACAATTTATCCAGGCCTTGAAAGGCATCAAGTCTTATGTCCGGGAATACCGGATCAATTCCCGGGAGGAAAAAATCCTCTGGATTCAGGAGCGCAGCCAGATTGTCCTGAACCGGGAAGGACGAATCGACTATATCAGCGGGGTCTTATTCGACATCTCCCGGCGCAAGCGGGGCGAGGAGGCCTTAAAAAGAAGCTTTGAACAACTGCAGAAGACTTTGAGGGGGACGGTGAAGGCCCTGGGTTCCGCCCTGGAGATGCGGGATCCCTATACCTCCGGCCACCAGCGGCGGGTGGCCCAACTGGCCTGCGCCATTGCCCGGGAACTGGGCTTTTCCGAGGACCAGATCGAAGGCATGGGGATGATCGGCTTCCTCCATGACATCGGCAAGATTGCGGTGCCCGCGGAAATCCTTGCCAAACCCGGGAGGATCAACCCCCACGAATTTTCCCTGATCAAGATGCACGCGGAAGCCGGTTTCGATATCCTGAAGGAGATCGATTTCCCTTGCCCCGTGGCCGAGTCCATTGCCCAGCATCACGAGCGGCTGGATGGCTCCGGCTACCCCAAGGGCCTTTCCGGCTCGGATATCCTTTTACAGGCCCGCATCCTGGCGGTGGCCGACGTGGTGGAGGCCATGTCCAGCCACCGGCCTTACCGCCCCGGGTTGGGAATAGAGAAGGCCTTGGAGGAAGTGAAGGACAAGAAGGGCAGCCACTTTGACCCGGAAGTGGTGGAGGCCTGTGTCAGGCTGTTCGCCGAGAAAGGGTTTAATTTTGAATAGAAATTCTAAGAACATGTGCCGCCAGGCTTTTCTCATAGTTCTCACCCTCTGAAACCAATTCGCAATCAAACGACAATTTTTTGTAGCGAACCTTGTGTTCGCCCAGATGCATTCGGGGCGAACACAAGGTTCGCCCCTAC
>DYJG01000251.1 GCA_020723225.1 Desulfobacca acetoxidans
CATGATTTTGGGTATTAACAAAACTGCGTCCCAGACCGATTTGGGCAACAGCCCGCAAAGATTAGGCACAATTGTTCGATCACTGATTTTGCTTTCGGGATGATCGTAAGAAGACCAAACTACAACATACGGTAACGCTCCAACCAATTTTGCAGGTCTCAGAGTTGTATACCATGCAACTAGTCCTGAAATAATTAAAGCTGAAGCCGAAAAAATGATACTCAAAATAGATATTGTACTTTGCATATAATTACCTTTTGGATTGTCAACATCATTCTCTTTATCAATAATTTTGATAGAAGGCATCATTGCGTTCAATTAAAGCGCACAAAAGAGAAGAAATCAAGAGGTAGGTTGTTTCTTGCAGCAACCCCTACTCTTCCAACATCACATTATTCGGCACCACCACTATGCCGCCTTCGGTGACCGGGAAGCGGCGGGCGTCGGCTTCGGGGTCCAGGCCGATGGTGAAATTCGCGGGAACCTTGACGCCGTCTTCGATGATGGCCCGCTGCACCTGGGCGCCGGCGCCGATGTGCACGTGGTCCCAGAGGACGGCAGCGTCCACCCTGGCGCCCTGGCCGATGCGGACCCCGGGGGACAGCACCGATTCCCGCACCGTGCCTTCCACCGCGCAGCCCGCGGCGATGAGGCAGTCTTCGACGATGATGGATTGGCCGGAATAGAGATATTTGCTGGGAGGATAAAGGGAGGGGCGGGCCCGGATGGGCCATTCCCGGTCATATAGGTCGAAGACCGGCTCGTTGCCCAACAGGTCCCGGTGCGCCTGGAAGTAGGCGTCCAACAGACCGATGTCCCGCCAGTATTGGGGCATCCCCGTGGCGGGATTGTGGAAATTATAGGCAAAGACCCTTTTTTTGCCCACCATCTGGGGAATGATGTTGGCCCCGAAATCGTGTTTGCTCTCTACGTTTTTGGCGTCCCGGATGACCTCCTCCACCAGCACTTCGGCCTTAAAGAGGTAGACCCCCATGGAGGCCAGGGAATAATCCGGGTTGCCGGGGATGCCCGGGGGATCGGCAGGTTTTTCCAGAAAATTGACGATGCGGGACTCCCCGTCCACGTGCAGGATGCCGAAGGCGCTGGCTTCCTTCCGGGGCACCATGACCGCGGCCACGGTGAGGTCCGCGTCCCGGGAGAGGTGAAAATCCAGCATCTCCAGATACTTCATCTTATAGACGTGGTCCCCGGAGAGGATCAGCACCTGGCGGGGCCGCTCCGACTGCAGGAGGCTCAGGTTCTGGAAGATGGAGTCCGCGGTGCCCCGGTACCAGCGGTTGACCATGATCTGCTGGGGGGGCATGGAGTAGATGTATTCCCCCAGATCCGGGCGCATGATGTCCCAGGCCAGGCGCAGGTGCTGGTCCAGGGAGAAGCTGCCATATTGGGTGAGCACGTAGATGCGGCGGATGCCGGAATTGAGGCAGTTGGAGAGGGTAAAGTCGATGATTTTGTAGATGCCGCCGAAGGTGATGACCGGCTTGGCCTTGTCCCGGGTCAGGGGATAGAGCCGCTCCCCCTTGCCCCCGGCCATGATGATGGTGGTGAGTCCTTTTAATCGTTCCATTTTAAAGATCGTTTTGCGTTTTGTGTTTTGCGTTTTTCGTTAAAGGAAGTTTTTTCAAACTTATACTTTTCATTATTTCGGAAGGCAATCAAAGAATTTCAGAAAACCGAGAGTATTAGCTTCTCAGAGACGTCTTCTTTTACAAAAAACGAAAAACGAGAAACGAAAAACGGTTCTTTAAATCAATTCTTTGATCTTCTGCTTCAATTCCGCCAGGTCCGAGGACTTCACCACGTAGGCGTCCGCGGCCCAACTCATGAAACTCTCTTTATACTGGGAATAGGCGGTGTGCAGAATGACGGGCAGGCCCTCCTTCATCCCCAGGATGCGGGGCAGTGCCTCCAGGCCGTCCATCCCCGGCATGCGGATGTCCAGGATCACCAGGTCCAGGGGCTCGGTTTCCACCACCTTTAAGGCGTCCCGGGCGTTGCTCACGCCGATGACCCGGTAGCCTTCATCGGTCAGTTCTTCCACAATGAGGTTGCGGATGGCTTCTTCATCGTCCGCCACCAGGATGGTTTTTGCCATACGCGCCCTCCCCCAAGGATTAACCACATCCATAATATATGTCAGTCTCCGGCGGTGAGCAACGGGATAAAAGACAATTCGGGCAAATCTTTCAACTTTTACAAATTACCCGGCGACCTCCGGCTCGGTTTGCCCCATTAAATATTATATTGACATGGAAACTTCCATCCCCTAGAGTAGCAACATCCTAAAGTTTACAACGCCCTGATGGTTAACCCAAAGGAGGGCCGGTCATGGCGGGGAAAGGAAGTTCGGAGAGAGTGCGTTTTTCCGGCCTCACGGCCTTGGTCTTACTGGCGGCCTGCTTTAGCTGCCTGTGCCTCCCGGCCGCGGCCTGGGGGGATGTAGCCATGGAGTGGGCGCGTCGTTACAGCTTGGTGGACTCCCCATGGGATGATCCTACAGCCATGGCCGTCGATATTCATGGAAATGTCTATGTCACTGGATACTCGGAAGGGCAGGGAACCCGCTTGGATTACGCGACCATCAAATACAGTCCCGAAGGCGAGGAACTATGGGTGCGCCGTTATAATGGTCCTGCAAATGGCGATGATGGGGCTATGGCCATCGCCATAGACGGCCAGGATAATGTATATGTCACTGGATGGTCGGATGGCCCCGGAATCCGCACTGACTATGTTACCATAAAGTATGCTGCGGATGGGCGGCAACTCTGGGTCCAACGGTATCATACCCCAGGAAACGGCAATCATTATCCCCGCGCCATAGTTGCAGACGGCCAGGGGAATGTGTATGTCACAGGAGAGTCACACTCATGGGAGTCGAGGACCGACTCTGATTTTGCCACTATTAAGTACAACACTGATGGGAAACGCCTCTGGGTCAGGCGTTATAACGGCCCGGGAAACGGTTGGGATGAACCCAATGCCATAGCCGTGGACCACCGGGGCAATGTCTATGTCACCGGAAATTCCGAAGGTTATAGAACTGGATACGACTTTGCCACCATCATGTACGATTCCAAAGGCCGGCAAATTTGGGTGAGCCGATACCAGGGACCCGGGATTGCGACACTTTACAACAATGATTATGCCAGAGCCATCGCCGTGGACGGCCAGGGTAATGTCTATGTTACCGGGGCATCATCAGATGAGTGGGGTGATTATCACCACTTCATCACCATCAAATACAGCCAAAGGGGTAAAGAACTCTGGGTGCGCCGCCACCAGTCACCTGGTTTCGGGGCTACTGGTATGGCGCTTGATAGTCAGGGCAATGTATATGTCACTGGATATATAAACGGATCATGGAACGGATGGCTCGCTTTACAAAATCTAACAATTAAATATGACAAAAACGGTCAGCAACTTTGGGCCAAGCGCGCTAAGGAATGGGCAACCTACTTCAGTATTTACAATTATGATCTTGCTCCCGCCATTGCAGTGGACCGACAGGGGAATGCCTATATCACCAACAACTCAGCTATAGAAGGGAATCCATGGGACTCTGTCGGTAGCTTGCGCACCTTTAAATATGACACTAACGGCAAGCTCCAATGGGAAGAAATTTACGATTATGGTTACTCCAGGGGCATCGCCTTGGATAACCAGGATAACGTCTATATCAACGGTTCTTCGGGTAATGACTATCTTACCATCAAGTACACGCAAAATGCCGAGGCCGGCCGGTAGTTCTTCCAAACGAGTTTGAATACAGTCCTCTCGGGGAAAGGGCTTCGCCTTTCCCCTTTTTCATTAAATCCATACAGGCTCGAGTTAGGGAGGTATAAAGGAGGAGCCGGGAGCCATCTTACAGCCCCCAGAGGCTCCCACCACCTGCTCACCGCTCACCGCTCACTGCTCACTGCTCACTTCCCCCCCCGCCGGCGGCTGCCATTTCTCCCCCATAAACAAGGGCAGTTCCCCGGCGCAGATGGGGCCGGGGATGATGTCCCAGGCGGTGAGGTACGCGGCCAGCTCCTCCTTGAGCGGCACCAGGACCCCGGGGATGAGGACGCGGCGGTGGTTTACTTTTGCCGCCAATTGGTGGGCCTCCAGGGCCTGGTCCAGGCGCTGGGGGGTGAAGCTGCGGTAGATCATGGCCATGTCCGCGGTGTCCCCCCGGCAATCCACCAGGAGCAGGTAAAAGGGGCTGGTGGTGAGGGCCAGCAGCCCGGTGAGCACCGTCAGGGTGAACTCGCTGTTGGCGGTGGCCAGCACCGGGGACGCCGCATCCGGGTCGTTGATTTCGTACAGCTCCGGAGGCACGGGCCGGGGGAACTCCAGGGACTGGATGGGCGGCAGGATTTCCTGGGCCCGCAGCGCCAAAGAGAGGGCGTAGCGCCGGGCCGGGCTTAGAGCGGGGCAATCCTCCGGCCGGAGACTGCCCTCTTTCAAGGCGGCGAGGAATTCCCGGCAGTCCGGGAAGCCCGCGGCCCGGCAGTCTTCGGGGGTGAAGTACGGGGCGAGGTCGATCTTATCCACGTAGAGATTGGCGAGCAGCATGGAAGCCACCTTTTCTGGAATGTGCGCCAGCCTAACACGAAATCCCGGGGCTGGTCAATCGGCTTCCTTTTCCATTAAATTAGGCCCGGCGATGGCGCGTCTGCGGCTGGTCCAAATTACACATGGCGACATAAATAATTGCGCATTATTAATCTCTGCGCTCTCTGCGTCTCTG
>DYJG01000252.1 GCA_020723225.1 Desulfobacca acetoxidans
GGGCCGAGCATCATCTGAAACAAGGGCTGCTGCGCCTGCTGGGGGAGACCATCATTGCCCGGGTCCGGGATTTTAAGCCGGACCTGGTCTTCGCCATGGCCCAATCCCCGGTGGACCGGCCCCTGCTCAAGGCCTTGAAAGCGGAGGCCCCCCTGGTGGCCTACTGGTTCGTGGAGGACTTCCAGGTGCTCACCTATTGGCAGGAGCTGGCCCCGGAAGTGGACGTCTTTTTCACCCTGCAGCAGGAGCCTGTTTTCACCGAACTCAAGAATCGGGGCGTCAAAAACTATGCCTGTCTGCCCCTGGCCGCGGACCTGGAGGCTTATCATCCCCTGGACTTGGACCCGAAGGAAAAACGCCGTTTCGGGTCGGCCCTGTCTTTTGTGGGCGCGGGCTATTACAACCGCCGCCAGTTTTTCCAGGGCCTCACCGATTTCGATTTCAAGGTCTGGGGCTCGGAGTGGGACCTGAACTCCCCCCTGGGGCCTTGCATCCAAGACCGGGCGGCCCGGGTCTCCGAGGAGGACTCCAACAAGATCTTCAACGCCAGCCGGATCAATCTCAACCTCCATTCCTCCCCCTTTCACGCCGGCGTCAATCCCCAGGGGGATTATGTGAATCCCCGGGTCTTCGATCTGGCCGCGTGCGGGGCCTTTCAACTGGTGGATCGGCGCTCCCAGTTGCCGGAGTTCTTTACCCCGGATAAGGAAGTGGCCGTCTTCACCTCCCTGGCCGAAGCCCGGGAGAAAATTTCCTATTACCTGGCCCATGAAGACGAGCGCCGCGCCATGGCCGCGGCCGCCCGGGAGCGGGTCCTGAAGGAGCACACCTATGCCCGGCGCCTGGCCGGGGCCTTGGAGATCATCCAGGACCTCCATCCCGGGATCCTGCCCCGGCGGCGGCAGCAGGAAAGCGCCGCGCCCCTGCTCCAGTCCTCTTTCCCGTCGGATCATCCGGTGCAGGCCCTGTTGGACGCTCTGCCCGAGGGCGCGCCCCGGGACCTGGACGGCCTGGTGAGCCGGATCAAGGAAAGCGAGGAGCCCCTCACCGAGCCGGAAGCCATTCTCTGGTTTCTCCATGAGTTCCGCCGGGGGCTGCAAGGCCGCGGCGCCAACGGAGGGAGCTGATGGACATCCTGGTGATCAACCTGATGCGCCTGGGGGATCTGGTCCAATCCTCCGCCGTGCTCCGGGGCTTAAGGAAGCGCCACCCGGGGGCCCGGATTACCTTGGCGGTCCAAGATTTCTTCCAGGAAACCGCGGAACTGCTGCCCGGGGTGGACCGGCTCCTCTCTTTTCCCACCCGCCGGCTGGCCCCGCTGCTGGATAGGGAAGAGTCCTGGCCCGAGGGCTACCGCCTGGTGGCCCGGTGGTTGGCCGACCATCTCGACCCCCGGCCGGACTTGGTGGTCAACCTCACCCCCACGATCATGGGGGCCATACTCTCTTACCTGTGCGGCGCGACCGAGGTGCGGGGCTTTACCCTCACCGGCGACCGGCGCTTTCTCACCCGGCCCGGCTGGATGAATTATCTCATGGTCACTTCCCGGGCCCGGCTGGCCAATGCCTTCAACCTGGTGGACATCTTCGCCAAAGGCGCGGGCTTGCAACCGGACAGCCGGGGACTGGAGGTGCAAATCCCCGCTGACGCCCGGGACCAATCCGCGGCCTTCTTGGCGGGATTGTCTCTGGCTCCGGGGACCTCCCTGGTGGGCCTGGTCCCCGGAGCGTCCCAGCCCCAGCGCTGCTGGCCGGCGGAAAATTTTGCCGAGGTGGGCCGCAAGCTCCTTAACAGCCGGGCCTGCCACTTTTTTATCCTCGGCAGCCGGAGCGAGCGGCCGTTGGGAGAGAAACTGGCCGGGCTCCTGCCTGCGGGCACCACAACCCTATGCGCCGGGGGCACCTCCATCGCCGGGCTGGCGGCCTTGATCTCCCGGCTTGGCCTGCTGGTCACCAACGACACCGGTCCCATGCACCTGGCCGCGGCGGTGAAGACCCCGGTTTTGGCCTTTTTTCTGGCCGGGGCCCGGGTCCGGGACACCGGGCCCGTGGGGGAGGGCCACCTGGCCCTGGAACCCCGGCTGGATTGCCACCCTTGCCATTACCCGGATTCCTGCTCCTTGTGCAAATGCCACAGCGCCATCTCCCCGGAGGCGGTGGCCGCCTGGGCCCTGAACCTCCTGGAGAAGCGGCCCTTGGCCCCGGTCCCGGACGCCTCCCGCTGGCGGGGCCTCCAGGTCTATCGGTCCACCTTCGACCCCACGGGCCATCATGCCCATCTCCCCTTGATCCGCCGTCCCTTGGACCGGGAAAATTTCTGGACCTTGGTCCACCGGGCCGCCTGGCCCCGCTTCCTGGACGAAAAGGGAGTTCCGGGGGAGGAACTGACGGGCTGGCTCAACCAAGTCTTAACCGGCTGCTTCCTGCCGCCTGCGGACGACCTGGGATTGGCCGCGAGCCACCGGGACCTCGCAGAGCTGCTGGAACTCACGGCCCAGGGTGAGCGGCTCGCCTGCCGGCTCCGGGATCTTCCCCCGGAGCGCCGGTCACCGTCATTTCTTTGGCAGCAGGCGGAGGCCATCCGGGGGATCGACCCGGAATTGCACCGGCTGGCGGTGGGTTCGCCGGAGATTGCCGCCTTTATTGAGTATTATTTTCTAGAGCAGCGGGGGGGTGTGGAAACTGACGTCAGTCTTTTGGCGCGTCAATTGGCCCAGGCCTACCGGCGTCTGCGCCAGCTCGGTAAATCCTGCCTGGATGCAATTGGGGAAATAGTACGGGACAATCAAGACATAGCTAAACATATCAATATGTTGCCAGAAATGGCACATCTTGTGCAAGGATTAACTCCAAAGAAGAATCAAATTCTCGAGGTGGCGCCATGCAAGTAACTATCAATGATCAAAACCTGGCGGTGGATTTTTCCCACCTGCGCAACCTGGAAGAAGCCCTGGTGGAGCTTAATGAAAAATTCATCCCCGAGGGCCAGCAGCTCTTTCAGGTAGAGGTGAACGGCCAGTTTTTCACGGAACGCTATCCCCGGGAATCCCGCTACGTCACTCTGGGAGAGGTGTCCACCCTGGACCTGAAGACCGTCTCCGATGAGGAGCTGGCCCGCTCCATCCTGGCCGACGCTGCGGGCCAGGTGGAGACCCTGGCCCAGGCCCTGGAAAAAAGCGCCGCGCTCTTCCGCCTGGCCGCAGAAGATGAGGCCAACCATTATTTCGCCCAGGTGCTGGAAGCGCTGCGCTGGCTGCTGCAGACCGGAGAAGGGGCCTGCAAGGTCCTGGAAGTGGACCTGCAAGAGGTGACCTCCCCCCAAATCGGGGATGTCTCCGATTTCCTAAAACGTTTTCAGGACCTGTTGGAAGAGATGCTCCAGGTCTATGAAGAAGAAGACTACATTCTGCTGGCGGATTTGATGGAATACGAACTCCTGCCCATGGTGACGCAATGGCAAAAGATTCTCTCACAACTCTCACGCCGCTAACCCGGAATCGGGTGGCCCTGCTCCAAGACCTCACCCGGGCCATCACCGCAGCGGTGCTCCAGGACGATATGGACCGGGCCGCCAACCTCTTGGACCAGCGGCAGACGGTGCTGCAACACCTGGACTGGTCCATGCCCGCAGAAGAACTGGGAGACGACCTCCGGGAGCTTTGGAGCCTGGACCAATCCCTCATGGCCTTCTGCCAATCCTGGCGGGAAGCCCTGGATGAACGTCTGCAAACCCTCACCCTCAGCCAGCATCTGCGCCAAAAATACGCGCCCCCGGTGAGCGAAGCCCGTTTTGTGGATTTCCATAAATAGCGGATAAAAAAAGATTTACCGCAGAGGCGCAGAGGGCGCTGAGATTCACAGAGGAAAAAATAATGGCGGGCAAAGCCCGCCATTATTTACTTTTCTCTGCGTAACTCTGTGTTCTCTGCGCCTCTGCGGTGAATCTTTTTTATTACCAGCGGGCGTCGAAGAGGTTGGTGATCTGGTAAATTAACCCGCTTTTTTCTTGGTTCTCTTCCTTGGCCATATCCGTCTGGCACTTGTTGATATACTCTTTAATCTCGGCCTGCTTGGGGAAATCGGGATATTCCTGGGCCAACGCCTGAAAGCGATCCAACGAGGCCTTATAGCGCTTGGTCTTGTAGTAAAATTCCGCGATATAAAATTCGTGTTCCGCCAGGTCCAGGCGGCAGCGGGCCATATATTTCTCCGCCTTGGTAATATATTCGGAGTTGGGGTATTTCTGTTTCAGGCGGCGAAATTCCTGGAGGGCTTTGAAGGTATAGGTCTGGTCCCGGTCGATGGTGGAGCGTTGCCGGTAGTAACACATGCCCTGGCGGAAAATGGCATAAGGAACGGCCTTGTTGGTGGGGTGAAGTTTTTCGAATTCCTTATAAGCCTGCAAAGCCTCATCCCATTTCTTGTTATAATAATAGGCGTCCGCCACCTTGATTTGGGCCAGCAGGGCCTGCTCGCTGTAAGGATACCGGTCCCGCACCATTTCGAAGGTCTCGATGGCATCGTCGTATTTCTTCTTTTTCATCTGCTGGATGCCTTCTTCGGCCATAACATCGGGTGGTTTTTCCGGCCGCTTTTTGCTGAACCAGCCCTTCACGGTGCTGCAGCCGCCGAGGAGGGCGGCCAGAACCAAGATCAATATAAACTGCATAATTTTTTTCATAGTCATAAATCTTAGACCCTATTTATCTTTAAAAGTTACGATTTACTAATCTGTTTAGATTAAATTT
>DYJG01000253.1 GCA_020723225.1 Desulfobacca acetoxidans
TTTTAAGGCAATAATAAGTAATTATCCGCAGTTACTTGGTGCGAAACTTGAGTAATAATTTGCTGACAAAAGTCAAACAAAAGGCTGTTACCTTGGCCCATAAATAATCGGGAGTCCCATGTGCTCCGTCCCGGTTTAGAATCCACCTGAAGATTTTGCCCCGGAGTATCGAAAAATGGTGATTCGGGCATGTTAAGCAGGCTGCTGCAAAAGTTTTTCGATTTCATTCTTAACAACCGTCTGATTTACAATACCTGCCGGGAAGATCCCCGCATCGACCGGGAACTCCTCCGGCTTGGCCCGGAAAGCACGATGGTGGCCATCACCAGCGCGGGCTGCAATGTGCTGGATTACCTTCCAGGCAGGAGAGGCAAGAAATCTTGGTCGTCCTCCGCGAGCAGAGACAGGAGTTGATTTCAGCATCTCAACGATGAACGGTGGTTTCAGCCGGGCATATGTGAACCCTGGAAGTTGCCGTACATGTCCTCTTTTTCCCGCAAAATCAGTTCTTCTAACGGCAGCCTGATCAAACTCGGCAAAAAAGAAAAGATTTTCTCACCAAAGAAAAGCGAACCTGTGCCGGACGAATGATGCAAACAGAAATTTCCAACTTCGTACCGTTGATGGCGGGCCTGGATATTGCAATACCCTGAAAAAATTTTGGGTAAGTATTGGGTATCTAGATGACCGTTTTCTCAAGTTCTCTCAGATTGTGTGGCGCATTTTTGCTGTTTTTCTGGTGTTTCCTTGGGGGTGGGCCGGCCTGGCCGGCCGCGGCCGGCCCTGCTGCTCCGGTGGGAAAATTGGTCTATCTGCAAGGCCAGGTGGAGGTCCTCTCCGGTGAGCAATCGGCCTGGAAGGCGGCCGGAGTTAACCAGGAACTTTTTGCCGGGGATACGGTGAAGACCGGGGCCGTCTCCCGGGCCGCCATCCTCTGCGTGGACGAAAGCCAGCTTAAGCTCAATGAAAACACGGTGGTCACCCTGAAAAGCGTGGCCCACTCCCCCCGCCTGCGCCTTTGGGAAGTGGCGCCCGCGGCGGTCAAGGAAGCGGCGGCCAGCCTCTATGCGGTTTCCCAAGGTGAGGTGTGGCTGCGCAATAAGAATGAGAAAATCATGTTCGACGTGGAAACCCCGGCGGTCACCGCGGGCATTCGCGGCACCGAGTTCAACCTCAGGGTGGCCGGTGACGGGGCCACGGCCATCACCCTTCTGGAAGGCAGATTGCGGTTGCATAATTCCCTGGGGGAACTGCTGCTGCAAGCAGGCGAAGAAGGCCTGGCCCGCCCGGGGCAGGCGCCCACCAAACGGGTGCTGGTGCAGCCCGCGGACGCGGTGCAGTGGTCCCTTTATTATCCCGGCATCATCAGCTACCGGGATTTGCCCCTGACCGCTGCGGCGAAGGCCGGGCCGCGGGCCGCCGCGGTGCTCCAGGGGGAAGCCCTTTATGACCAGGGACGTTTGGAACAGGCCAGGCAGGAGGCCGAAGGAGCCCTGAAGCAAGACCCGCAAAACGACGGGGCTCTGGTCTTGATGGGCTGGATCAGTCTGCAAACCAACGCCCCGGATGAAGCCCTGGTTTATTTCCGCCGGGTGCGGGTTCAAGATGACCGGGCGGTGATAGGCCAGGCTCTGGCCCGCTACCGCGCGGGAGACGCGGCCGGGGCCTATGAACTGATGCGGGCGTCCCTCAAGAAACTTAAGTCCACACCTTTGTTCCTCACCATGGCCGGATATTTCTCGCTGCTGGCGGGAAGGGTGGAAGAGGCGCGGAACCTGCTGGAGGCGGCGGTCGGGCAAGCGCCCTCCCTGGCTCTGCCCCGGGCCCTTTTGAGCCAAATCTATCTGGCGCAAAACCGCAAGGACGCTGCCCGGGCTGCCGCGGCCCAAGCCCTGGCCCAAAACCCCGCCTCGCCTGCGGCCCAATTGACCATGGGCCTGGTGGACATCGCCTCCTTTGACCTGAACGCCGCCCGGGGGCGCCTGGAAAAGGCCCTGAGCCTGGACCCCAACTTCGTGGACGCCTACGTCTATCTGGCCAAGATCTGGCTGGGCTCCGACTATCTGGACCGGGCCTGGAAGACCATCGAGCCTGCCTTGCGGCTGGCTCCCCGGGAGGGGGAAGTTCTGGCCCTGGCCGGGTTTATCCGGCTGGGCTACCGGGACTACTCCCAGGCTTTTTCATTGTTTAAGGCCGCGGTCCGGGAAAACCCGGGCCTGGGAGAACCGCATCTGGGTCTGGGGATCTATCACTTCCGCTACCGGGATTTCGACCTGGGCCTGGCCTCAATGTTGACCGCCACGCTGCTGGATCCCCGGGTCTCTTTGTATCAAACCTCCCTGGGCAAGGCCCTCTACCAGGTGCGGTCCTTTGACAAGGCTCTGGAGGTCTATGATTACGCCAAGACCCTGGACCCCAAGGACCCCACCCCTTACCTTTACAAGGGCATCGCCCTCACCGATCTCAACCGGCCCGGTGAAGCCATTGAAGAGATCAACCGCTCCATCGACTTGAACGACAATACCGCCATCTTCCGTTCCCGGATCATGCTGGACCGGGACCTGGCGGTGCGCAACTACAACCTGGCCCGGTCCTATACCCAGTTGGGGCTGGGCGATTGGGCCTACAGCAAGGCGGTCACCGCGGTGAAAAACGACCCCCTCAACAGCTCCGCCCAGCTCTTTCTGTTCAATGCCTTTTTTGCCACCCGGCAGCGGCTGGGTTCCGCGGGTTCTTCCCTGTTGTTGTACCGCCTGCTGTCACCGGCCAACCAGAACACTTTTACCGTGTTCAACGATTATACGCCCATGTTCGAGATGCCCTATATCCGGACGCAGATCCAGGGGGGCATCGGCACCTGGGGCGGGGGAAAGACCATCCAGAACCATAACGTGGAGGTATATGGCGGGGTGCCCGGGGTCGCCTTCGATGTCTTCGCTGGCTATGATGAAGATCGGGGTTTCCGGCACCGCAACAATGATCAAAAAGCCTATAGTCTGATAGGCATGGCCAAGTGGGAACCCACGGTGAAAGATTCCCTCTTTGCCAGCTATGGCTACTTTGACCGGGAAGCCGGTGATATCGGGAGATTAAATGACTTCGCTTTTCAAAACTCCCCTAATTTCCGCCAATTTTTTCGTTCCCAGAATTATGAGGCGGGTTATGCTCACCGGTTCAGTCCCGCGTCGGCCTTTCTTGCTTATTTCAATTATAAGCCCTTCTACAACCATTCCTCTGACCGGACCTTTTTTAATGATGTCTTCGGGATCCCCGGCGTGACTTTGGATGACCAGGTGCACCGCCGGGCGGACCGGGAACTGCTCAACGTCCAGGTGCAGCAGCAATTGATCCTGGGAAAGCATACGTTTATCGGCGGGTTCGATTACCTGCACGGCCATCTCAAATTTCGCAGGGACGAATTGTTGCGGTTTTCTTTTCTGGGAATACCCATCTTAAGTGCGGAGCTTCAGGACGATTTTAAGCCGCCGGACCGCGCCTATAGTTTTTATCTGATGGATTATTGGCGAATCCTGCCTAATCTGTTATTAGAGATCGGGATCTTTAAGGATTATACCACCAACTCCCGGGTGGGCTTTGCGGCGCCGTTGAGCACTTCTCTCTGGAGCCCCCGCTTCGGCGTCAATTACCAGGTCAACGGCCGGCATACCTTGCGGTTCGCCCTGCAGCAGCACCTCAGCACCCATAACCTGATCCAGCCCGCGACCCTGGTTCCGGTGGAAGTGGCCAGCTTTCCCTGGGCCATTAACGTGGACGACGGCGCCATCGTCCGGGAACTGGGCGCAGCCTGGGAAGCCCAATGGAACCCCAAGACCTTTTCCACCCTGCGCCTGAATCTGCACCGCATTTCCGTCCCCCAGTATGAAGTCGATGAGCAGTTGAACGAAAGCCGGGTCTGGTGGACCTGGAAGAGATACCAGGCCTCCTTCGCAGTGAACCGGATCCTCACTCCTTCCCTGGGTATGACCTTGGGGGCGTCCGCCAAGAGATTCCTCCCTGATCCCAATCCCATCATCCAACTCCTGGCCAATGATTTTAATGAATATGTCGGGCTGTTGGGGTTAAATTATCTGCATCGCTCCGGCTGGCAGGGGGGAGTCAATTTCTTCCTGGTGGACCAACACCTGAAAGACCGGGCCGATAACTTTTTCGGGCTGGTGGACGCCCGCATCGGCTATGAATTTCCCGGCAAACGGGGCCTGGCTCTAGTGGAGGTGACAAATTTATTCAACCGGCACTTTTTCTTCCAGAGGGAGTTTGTCACCTTTGACAGCTTTTTCCCGGCCCGGAGGATAATGGGTAAGCTGGCCCTTTATTTTTAGGGGCCAGGGATCAGGGGCCAGGGGCCAGGGGTCAGTTTTTGGTCTTCGGTTTTAGGTTCTGGGTTCTGGGTTTTAGGTTTTTGGTTCCGGGGGAGAGCGAAATGCTTAAACAAAACCCAAAACCCAAAACCCAAAACCTAAAACCCAGGTGGTCGGCTTCCGGTCCAGAACATTGAAGATATGGTCAAAGTAAGGAAGTAACCATTTTAAAAATATTACGAGAACCCCGGACCCGGGGACTGCTGGTGGGCCTGTTCGCGTTTCTCCTGCTGGCGCCCTTGAGCTTCACCAACCTGGGACAGGCCCTGGAAAAACAGGGCCTGGACCTGGGCTACCGCCTGCGGTCCGTCCAACCCCCGCCGCCGGAGCTTCTGGTGGTGGGCATCGATGAAGCTTCCTTC
>DYJG01000254.1 GCA_020723225.1 Desulfobacca acetoxidans
AGTGAGCAGTGAGCAGTGAGCAGTAAGCAGTGAGCAGTGAGCAGTGAGCAGTGGGGAGGGGGCAGGGGTCAGTGGCCAGTATCCCCCTCGTTCCCAAGCTGTGCTTGGGAACGTAAAATGTCCGTCCAAGCTCTGCCCTGAAAAGTCCCAAGCGGTAGTACAGGCTTTCAAGCCTGTACGGATTACCATGGAGGGGCGGGACGCCCGCCCTACGCGCTTTTCATGGTTTACGGGTGAGCCAAAGGCTCATGTTCAACTGCTTGGACACCTTTGATAATGGCGGCAGGTCACGGCCTTAAGGTCTTGCCGCCCCCCACTCCAAATCTTCCGGCAGAAAGACCACTTCCCGTTCCAAAGCCACTCCCTTAGTCTTCCAGACGGTTTCCTGAATCTCGGCAATCAAGCCTTTTACCTGCGCGGCCGTGGCCCGCCCCTGGTTGAGGATGAAGTTGGCGTGCTTCCGGGAGACCAGGGCTTCTCCCAGGCGCCGGCCTTTGAAGCCCGCCTGGTCGATGAGCAGGCCCGCGGCCGGGCCGGAGTCGGGGTTTTTGAAGACGCTGCCGCAGTTCCGGGGGTTGGCGGGGAAGCGAGCCTTCCGAGCCGCCAGGAGTTGCCGCATCTTTTCTTCGATGGCCGCGGTGGGGGCGGTGGATTGCAGAACGAACTCCGCCTCCACCACCAGCCAATGGGGGAAATTAAGGAGCACGGAAGAGCGGTAACTCAGCCCCAATTCCCCGGCCTGGAACTCCAGTAGCTGCAACCTGGGGGTGGCCACCCAGACCCGGCGGAGCACCGCCGCCAGATTCCGCCCCTCCGCGCCGGCGTTAAGGCGCACCGCCGCCCCCACCGTGCCGGGAATGCCCGCCAGAAACTCAAAGCCCGAAAACCCCAAGGCCGCCGCGGCCCGGGCCAGCCGGGGCAGAGCCACCCCCGCGCCGGCGCGCAGGGTCTCGCCTAAGCGCTCGATTTTTTGCAGAGACTTGGCCAGGTGCAGGGTCAGGCCCGGCAGGCCGGCGTCGCTGATGAGCACGTTGGAGCCCCGGCCCAGGAAAAAAAGCGGCCAACCCCGGCCGTAGGCCAGGCGCAGCAGGGCATAGACCTCCTCCAGGTCGCGAGGCATGGCCAGGAACTGCGCCGGCCCGCCGATCTTCCAGGTGGTCAGGGGGGCCAGGGGCTGGTTTTCTATGACGATTGTATGCATGGAATGACGCTGGCTGAAAAATGGCCGCTTGGCTCAAACTGTCAGATGGGAATGTTATATGATTGAGCTTCTTCCGCAGCTTTGACTTCCTCCCGGCGATCCGGAGCCTCCTCTTTTTGAACCTTTTTTCCCTCTTTGTATGGGACCAGACGCACCTTATATCCCAGGACATGGAGGATATCGCCTACCGTACGCAGCGTCAGATTCCGGCCTCCGTTAAGCACCTGGGAGACAAATCCCTTGGATTTGCCCAGGCGGTCGGCGAGTTCCTTTCGGGAAATTTTCTCTTTCTCAAGAAGCTCCCAAAGAGTTTCCGTGACTTCCATGATTAAATCTCCCTGGGCCATCAATCTGGCAAACTCGGGGTCTTCCAGGAACTCATCCATCAAGGTCTTTTCATATTCTTTGTTCGTATTCATTGCGGACCCTTTTCATCCGTTTAATTTCTTCCGGCGCGATTGATTCGCTTTTCTTTATAAATCCGTGGGTGATAATTATTCGGCCATCTGCACGGAAATAGCAGGGCATTCTGATTTGGAAATTTTTAAATTCAAAAAAATCGGTGCCTTCTATTTTCTTGAACTGCTTTGGATTGCTCACTTTCCCTTGATTAGCCAACCGCTTTACAATTCGTAAAATTATTTCTCTATCCAGTTTGGAGAGATTTAATAGAAATTCTTTTGCCGGGCACCTTTCATTGGCAGTAATAGCAAGTTCCACCGTATGAAGTTCGCCTTCGTATAGTATCTCCCTTTTCGGCATGCAAAGCAGTTTACATAAACATAAACACCTGTCAAGAAAAATCAAGCCATGCTATGGGAATTTATGACGCCTTATCCCTCTCAGTAATCCCCGCCCCGCCTTGACAAACCTGAGTAAACCAGGTAGCTTGAAGGCCAGCAAGGGGGGGGATGAAATGCTGGCATCGTGGTTTCGGATAGTAAAGATTTTTGCCTTTTTGGGACTTTTGTCGCTTTCCCTCCCGGCCTTGGCAGACCCTCCTCCGGCAGCTTACGTGGATTTGAAAAATCGACTGGTGCGCAAGGGCCTGGACAAGAATTACGTCAACCAGGTTTTCAGCGACTCCCGGAACAGCTTCCTGCCGGACGTGGTGAAGAAGATCGCCTATCTGAAGAAGGAAACCCGGGACATTTACGCCAAGTTTTATACTCCCCAGGTGGCGGCCCGGGGCCGGGCTTACCTGCAGGAGCACCGCGCTGAATTGACTAAGGCCGCTAACCGCTATGGAGTGGCCCCGGAAGTGATCGTAGGCATCCTCACCGTGGAGAGCGATCTGGGCAACGCCACCGGTAAATATCCGGTGTTCAACGTCTTCGCCTCCCTGGCGGTGATGGATAACCCGGAAATCATCCGGGAACTGGGATTGAGCCCCACTCTGAAGGCCCGCCTGCACAAGAAAGCGGCCTGGGCCCAACGGGAATTGCTGACTTTTCTGGAATACTGCCGGGCCAAGAAGCTGGACCCGTTTTTCTATAAAGGCTCCTGGGCCGGGGCCATGGGTTTTTGCCAGTTTTTGCCCACCAGCCTGAAAAACTGCGGCGCGGACGGCGACGGCGACGGCCGGGTGGACCTCTTCACCCATGCCGACGCCATCTCCAGCATCGCCTGCTATTTGCACCAAAGCGGCTTCAAACAGCAGAACCGCGCCTCCTGGCGCAAGGCCGTCTATCGCTACAATCACTCCGAGGCTTACGTGGATACTGTTCTCTACCTGGCTGCGCAGTATTAATCTCTGATAGAGGGAGCAGTAAGCAGTGAGCAGTAAGCGGTGAGCAGAGAAATAAAGCGGAGCCTTGGCAGGCTTTGTTTTTTACTGCTCACTGCTCACCGCTCACTGTTCACAATCCTGCGGTTCCTCTTTCCATCGATCATTAATCAAAGGATCTGGCATGGCAGATAACGTTGTAGTGGGAATCGTCATGGGCAGCGCCTCGGATTGGCCCAGCGTGGAGCCGGCCGCGGCCTTGCTCAAGGAGTGGAGCATCGGCGTGGAAGTGACGGTGGCTTCGGCCCACCGCGCGCCCAAGCGGGTCCTGGCTTACGCCCGGGAGGCGGCCGGCCGGGGATTGCAGGTAATCATTGCCGCGGCCGGGGCCGCGGCCCATCTGGCCGGAGTCCTGGCCGCGGAGACCACCCTGCCGGTGATCGGCGTGCCCCTGCCCAGTTCGGACCTCAAGGGCCTGGACAGCCTCCTGGCCACGGTGCAGATGCCCGCGGGGGTGCCGGTGGCCACCATGGCCCTGGGGGCCGCGGGGGCCAAGAACGCGGCCATCTTCGCCGCCCAGATCCTGGCCTTAAACGATCCGCGTATCCGGGATATCCTGAGCGGCCATAAGCTGCTCCTGGAGCAGAAGGTGGTGCAGCAGGGGGAACAGATTCCCCCCGAATATCGGCGCAAAGAGTGAAACTTGGATAGAGGGGCTGGGGTGAAAAGGTAAAAAGGGAAAGAGGGGAAAAAGGAAAAGGCAAAGTTAAGCGATAATGCAACCTGCCCTTTCCCCTTTTCACCTTTTTCCCTTTTCCCCCCTCCCCAAAAAAAGATACAACCCCACGGCTGCTTATTAAGCTTAAAGAGTAAGAACTAATGATAGTCTCTTCCATGTCGGACCTGGCCGTCGACCTGGCGGCCCTCAGGCACAATTACCGGCAGCTGCGCGGTTTATGCGCCTCCGGGGTGAAATTCATGGCCGTGGTCAAGGCCGACGCCTACGGGCACGGCCTCCTCCCTGCGGCCAAGGCCCTGGCCGCGGTGGGCGCGGACTACCTGGGGGTGGGGTCCCTGGAAGAAGGACTGGCCTTGCGCCAGGCGGGCCTGGGATTGCCGGTGCTCCTGCTCCTGGGCATCCTGCCGGAAGAAGCGCCCCCGGCCGTGGCCGCGGATTTGGAAGTGGCGCTCTTCCGCCAAGACGTGGCCCAGGCCCTGGCCGCCGCGGCTGCGATCCAGGGGAAGAAGGCGGGGGTGCATCTCAAGGTGGACACCGGCATGGGCCGCCTGGGCCTGGTTCCCGGGGAAGTTTTGCCGTTCCTGGAGGGGCTTCGGGACTACCCGCAATTGGAGGTCCTGGGCCTTACCTCCCACCTGGCAGTGGCGGACCAGGAAGATAAAAGTTATACCTTAAGGCAACTGGAGCAGTTCGAGGGGCTCCTCCGGGCCGCCCGGGACCGGGGCTGGAAGCTGCCCCTGAGCCACATCGCCAACAGCGCCGCGCTCTGGGAATTAAAAGAAGCCCATTTCGATTTGGTGCGGCCGGGGATCATGCTCTACGGCTCGCCCGCGTCGCCGGAGCGCCGGCCACCGGTGGACCTGAAACCGGTGATGTCTTTTTCCACCCGGGTCCTCCAGGTGAAAAGCCTGGCGCCGGGCAGCAGCATCAGCTACGGCTGCACCTACACCACTGCGGATTGGTGCCGCCTGGCGGTGTTGCCGGTGGGCTATGCCAACGGTTACAGCCGCCTGTTTTCCGGCCGGGGGGAAGTGCTGATCCACAGCCTGCGCGCCCCCATCCGGGGCC
>DYJG01000255.1 GCA_020723225.1 Desulfobacca acetoxidans
GCCTTCAGCCGCTCCCGGGCCTCCCGCTCCTTTTCCTCCAAAATATGGCCGTCGTCCCAAAAAGCCGGAGGCAGGCCGGTGAGTATATGCAACAAGTTGACTTCCACTCCGGGGGTCTTTCCAAAAGTCCGGGCCACATACTCCACCGCGTTCCACGCCCCGGTGGAAGCGTCCAGCGCCACCAGCATCTTATGGGCCATACTCCCTCCTTTCCCGGAATTTAACCTAAAAATAATCACCACTTCCGGGAGATGTCAACCGGCCCCTCAGACACCGTTTTTCGTTTTCCGTTTTTCGTTTTCCGTTAAAAAAATAAGGACTATAGACAGGTTACCCTGAAAGTTTGTTAAACTTGCAAGAGCAGACGGCATAATTAGCTGACATTAATGGCAGATTTTGGCTCGGCAAAATGGTCCCCTTTTCCCAGGAAAACCATATGGAAATAATTTCTCCCCAGTTGCATATTGCCGATGGAAGATTTAATTTTTGTATTCGTTATGCCTTCCAGGGAGCCGATAAAAATCATTCTGGCGGACGACCATGCCATGGTGCGCCGGGGGATCAAGAAAATCCTCCTGGAAAACCAGGGATTGCTGGTCATCGAGGAAGCCGGCGACGGGGTGGAGTTGCTGGAGAAGCTGAAAAACATCACTCCCGACCTGGCCATCGTCGACATCTCCATGCCCCGCATGGGGGGGCTGGAAGCCGCGGCCCGCATCAAAAAACATTGTCCCACCATGAAGATATTGATCCTGACCATGCACCGGGATAAGGAATTCCTGGAAAGGGCGATGGACATCGGCGTGGACGGCTATATTCTCAAAGAGGAGATGGACATCGATCTCCATCAGGCCATTGAGGATATATCCGCAGGCAAGACTTATACCTCACCTTTGCTTCGCTGAGGGTTAGACGCCGGCGGGAGGGTACATCTTCCACGACGCGTCCAAAACGTCCCGGATCTTCAGCAGGAGGGCGGTCCCCTTAAAGGGCTTTTGGAGAAAGGCCACGTCCGTGTCCAATACCCCGTGATGGACGATGGCATTATTGGTGTATCCCGACATATAGAGCACCTTGATGTTCGGGTCGAGGCCCTGCAGGCGCTTGACCAATTCAGCCCCGCTCATCTGGGGCAGGACCACATCCACCAACAATAAGTCGATGGGCCAGGTGCGGTTATCGAAGATATGCAAAGCCTCCTTGCCGTTGGCGGCTTCCAGGACGACATAGCCCTGCTTGCTAAGGGTCTTGCAGATTACCTCCCGCAGGTTATCATTATCTTCCACCACCAGGATGGTCTCACTCCCGGGCAAGTGCAGGGGCGGCATGGCCTCGGACTTGATGGCCTCAACGTCTCCCGACGCCCGGGGCAGATAGATTTTAAAGGTGGTCCCCTGTCCCGGTTCGCTGTAAATCCAGATATTGCCGCCGCTTTGTTTGACAATCCCGTAGACGGTGGCCAGGCCTAATCCCGTGCCTTTGCCCAACTCCTTGGTGGTGAAAAAAGGTTCGAAGATCCGGGCTTGCGTCTCCGCATCCATCCCCGATCCATCATCGCTCACCGCCAACATCACATGAGGCCCGGGCGCCACGGCGTGGTGGGTCTGGGCATAGGCCTCGTCCAGATAGACATTGGCGGTCTCAATGGTGAGTTTGCCCCCTTTGGGCATGGCGTCCCGGGCATTGACCGCCAGGTTCATGATGACCTGCTCTACCTGGGCGGGGTCCGCCTGCACGGCTTCCAGCTCGGGAGAAAGAATCGTCACCAGGTCGATGTCTGCGCCGATCAGCCGCCTGAGCATGGCATCCATCTCCGCCACCACCTCATTGATGTTGAACACCCGGGGCTGCATGATCTGTTTGCGGCTGAAGGCCAGAAGCTGCCGGGTCAGCGACGCGCCCCGGTTGGCGACTTTTACTATCTCCTGAAGATAGGGATGATAAGGCTGCCTGGGGGGAAATTCCATCATGATGATCTCGGCGTAACCCATGATGGCCGCCAGCAGGTTATTGAAGTCATGGGCAATGCCGCCGGCCAGGGTGCCGATGGCCTCCATTTTCTGGGCCTGCAAAAACTGGTTTTGGAGACTGAGGCGTTCGGTCACGTCCCGGAAGACCACCACGGTGCCGACGGTGACACCTTTGGTCATTCTTTTAATCGGCGTAGCTGCATAATCCACCGGGAAGCCGCTGCCGTCTTTGCGCCAAAAGATATCGTTGTCCACCATGCGAGTTTCGCCCTTCTTCAGGGCTGAATAGATGGGACATTCCTCCTGGGGATGGGGGGTGCCGTCGGCCTTGGTGTGATGCAACACCTCATGGACGTTCCTGCCGATCAGTTCGCTCGCGTCATAGCCGGTGAGGCGCGCCGCTGTGGGATTAACAAAACTGACCTTGCCATGAAGATCCAGGCCGAAGATTCCCTCACCCGCGGAATTCAAAATCAGATCATACCGCTGCTGGAAGAAGTCCCGGGATTGCCGCATGGAGACAAACATGGGTGAGATTTTCACCAGGCCGACGGCCATTATCAGGGAGATGATCAGGCCCACGGTTTCGAAGGTGATATCGATGGGCGGTATATCGAGTTGGCTCGAAAACCAGCCGAAGAGCGTGATCATGCGTCTCACGGCCATGAAAAAGATGGCCGCGGCAATAAGGACCCAGGCGGTGATCCTGCCGGTGACCTTGACCAGGCGCAAGGCCCAGAAGGCTGCAAATAATTGGAGTACAACCGAGGTGATGGGAATTAGATAAGGCTTCATAAAAAACGTTTTAATCTATCAAGAAAAACCAAGTTTACAAATTCTTTCTCATAAACAGCCAACCTACCGGAATCCCGGGGGTCCCGTCCGCCAGCAAACTCCCGGCCCTGAAAATCTGGGGCCTGCTTCAGTCTTCGAGACTTCTCCCCTGGGAGTGGCGGCGTTCCCAATCCACCACCTTGGCCCGCAATTCCGGGGTATAGGCGTCCTTTAAGACCTCGACTTTCAGCGCCAGGTTTTTATTTTGCAGTTCCTGGTAGTCCGGCCGGAAGAAATAACTTTTTCCCAGTTCCAGGGTGACCCTGATTATTTCCTTTTTCTTTTCGTGTCCCCAGGGGCCGAACAGGTCCAGCCTGACCATTACTTCCCTGACCCCCGGCTTCACCTCACAGGCGTCGGTGGGGGTAATATCCAAACACAAGCCCTGGTAGACCACTTTGCCATCCAGTCCGTCGATGGAAAGGCGATAAGCGTCGGTTTCGTGGCCCGGCTTATCCTCCGCCCATTGAATGCCGGGCCCGGGACCGCTTACGAGAGCGGCCGACACCGCCCGGGCCAAATTGGGGTTGGCGATCAACAGGGCCATGCTGCCGGGCGCCAGCCTTTTTTCGGACGTGTCCCGGTAAAGATAAAGCCTCTTGGCGCATAAATTGGTGCAGCCCGGCAGCCAGGCAGCGGTGAAAACGGCGGCCAGAAGCAAAATTGCCCAGCCTTTCCCTTGTCTAACCATCTGCATCTCCTCCTGCGGTTATCGGGGCAGATATCCTTTTATTTAAATAGCGCCAGATATTACCAGGAATCTCCGGGAATTTCAATTGTGGATATGGATGAATGGTTCAAGACAGGAGCTAAGGGCCGCCAGCTTTTCCAGCCAGCCGCGCAGATCAGGGATCTCTCCCTGCCTGCTCCACATAAACCTTGCAATCCCAGGCGGTTGCCCATAAAATTTGCCGAGAGGTGGAACCCCATGGGATGGCGTAAAGAGCATCTTCTGGATACCTTATCCGACGCCGGGCAATTGGAGAGGCTGCTGACCTGCATTGAATTCTCCAAGGCCCTGTTAAGCGCCTATGATATGGAGACCCTGCTCACCGCGGTCTTGGAGCGCATCAAGGCCCTGATACCCGCCAGAAACTGGTCCCTGCTCCTGGTGGACCGCCAGACCCGGGAACTCTATTTCGCAGTGGTGGTGGGGGTGGACCCGGAAAGCTTGAAGGGCATTCGCCTGAAGCCCGGGGAAGGGGTCGCCGGCTCCGTGGTGGAAGACGGCAAGCCCATCTGCATCCCGGACGTGAGCCAAGATCCCCGCTTCTCGGTGCGCGCCGACCTGGCCAGCGGCTTTGACACCCGCTCCATCATTGCCCTGCCCGTGCGCATCCGGGGGGAAGTCATCGGCGTCTTCGAAGTGGTCAACGTGGAGGATGAGAAGTATTTCAAGGAAAAGTATCTGCCCCTCCTGGGCATCCTGGCGGATTATGTGGGCATTGCCGTGGATAACGTCAACAACCTCCAGAAGCTCCAGGCCCGGACCTTCATCGATGAGGTCACCGGGTTTTATAATCCCCGCTACCTGGCCTGCAAGCTGGACCACCTCCTGCCTAAGGTTTTAGAGAAAAAAGAAGAATTTTCCGTGGTCTTCCTGGACCTGGACGATTTCAAACAGGTGGTGGACGCCCACGGCCATCTCGTGGGCTCCCAGGTTTTGGGGGAAGTGGCCCGGGTGATCAATTCCGTGCTGGGGCCGGAGGACAGCCTGGTGCGCTACGGCGGCGACGAGTTCATCATCCTCATGCCCGGCTGCTCCCAGGAAAAGGCCCTGGAAGCGGTGCGCCGCCTGCGCCAGACCATCAACGGCGCCGTTTTTCTCCAGGAAGAAGGCATCAATCTCCGGCTCACCGCCAGCTACGGCGTGGCCACCCTGCCCCAGGACGCCCAGGACCGGGAGACGCTG
>DYJG01000256.1 GCA_020723225.1 Desulfobacca acetoxidans
TCCCCAAGGTGCTGGCCGCCCTCATCGTCGTGCCCCTGCTCACCATTTATGCGGACCTCTTCGGCATCCTCGGCGGCCTGATCGTGGGGGTGGTGGGATTGGACCTCACCGTCTATACGTATATCCAAGAGACCCGCAAGGCCATCGACCTCTTTAATATTCTCACCAGCCTCCTCAAGTCCGCGGTCTTTGCCGTGCTTATCGCCGGCATCGGCTGCCAGCGGGGTTTCATGGTGCGGGGCGGGGCCCAGGCCGTGGGCGCGGCCACCACTTCGGCGGTGGTGGCGGCCATTTTCCTGATCATTGTCACCGACTCGGCCTTCGCCCTGGTGCTGCATTATGTCAGAGGTTAAAGGAGTCGCCTTGTCCAGTCTGGAGCCAACCCCGGTTATCGAGGTGGCGGGACTCACCGCCCGCTTCGGTGACAACACCATTTTTGAAAACGTGACCTTCCAGGTGAACCGGGGAGAGATCCTGGTGGTGTTAGGGGGGAGCGGCTGCGGCAAATCCACCCTGCTGAAGCATCTCATCGGGCTTTACCGCCCTTATAGCGGTAAGGTGATAATCAACGGCGTCGATGTAAATACCGGGGATGAAAAAGAATTGGCCAAACTGCGCCAGGGGATGGGGGTCCTCTTTCAATCCGGGGCGCTCTTCGGCTCCATGACTCTGGCCGAGAACGTGGCCCTGCCCCTGACGGAATACACCCATCTTTCGGAAGAGGCCATTGATCTCATTGTCAAAATGAAACTCGGCCTGGTGGACCTGGCGGGCTACGAAAATCATCTGCCCGAGGAGGTCTCAGGCGGCATGAAGAAGCGGGCGGGGCTGGCCCGGGCCATGGCCCTGGACCCCTCCATCCTGTTTTTCGACGAACCCTCGGCGGGGTTGGACCCCATCACCGCGGTGGAACTGGACCTCCTGATCAAAGATATCAACGCCGGCTTAGGCACCACCATGGTGGTGGTCACCCATGAATTGGAGTCCATCTTCACCATCGCTGATCGGGTGATTATGTTGGATAAGGGCGCCAAGGGGATGATTGCCATGGGCGACCCCCGGGAACTCAAGGAACACTCCACCGATCCCCGGGTGGTGAACTTTTTCAACCGCCGGCCGGCACATGAAAGAGAGGACAGACATGGCTAAGAAGACCTCCAAGTTTCTGGTGGGACTCTTTGTCTCCCTGGGAATCATCATCGGCGTGGTGGTCATCATCTGGGTCGGGGCCGGCAAGTACTTCGAAAAAGGAAACCTGTATATTTCCTATTTTGACGAGTCGGTCCAGGGCCTGCAGCGGGATTCCACGGTGAAATTCCGGGGCGTGGAGGTGGGCCGGGTCCAGGATATCCGGGTGGCCCCGGACAACCGGCTCATCGGGGTGGTGATGAAGATCAACCTCAAGGACGATCTGACCAAAACCAGCACCACCCAACTGAAGGTGGCGGGGATCACCGGCCTGGTCTACGTGGAGCTGGATCGCCAGAAAGCCGGGGACGCGGAAAAATCCCCCAAGATATCCTTCCCTTCCGAATACCGGGTCATCCCCTCCCGCCCCTCGGAAGTGGCCAAGGTCCTGGAGGGAGTCAATATCGTCATCGATAGATTCAGCCAGATTGAACCCAAGGGTGTGATTGACCAGGTGCAGGCCACCGCCCACCAAATCGAGATTTTCTTCAAGGGGGAGAGGATGGACTCCATCCTCAAAAAGGTGGAAAAGACCCTGGGGAACTTCCAGGATATCTCCGCCAGAACTGATAAGATCATCGCCTCCGGCCGGGTGGAGGAGATTCTGGCGGAGGCCCGGGACACCTTGAAAGAAACCAAACTGCTGGCCGCCAGATTAAGCGAGGAGATCAAGGAGCTGAACCTCAAAGGGGCCCTGGGCAAGACCGGGGCCATCGCCTCTGATCTCAAGAGCACCACCGAGAATCTGCGGCAGACTTCCTCCACCCTGGAGGCCTTTGCCGAGAGAGTCTACGACCGGCCCTCGGACCTGCTGTTCGGGAAGCCGCCGGTGAAAAGATGGAATGAATAAAGATCGTTTTTCGTTTTCGGTTTTTCGTTTTTTGTAGAAAGAGTTTGGATTACAATAAGTTACATTGACGGTCGGTTATTTTTCAGGCGAAAATGGTATAAACCCCTTGGGAGATGGGAAAATAAGATGAGTATATTTGCTTCCTACGCACGTGAGAAAATCCGACTTCCCGGAATCAATGCCAGCCTGAAGCAACTTACCCCTTGGATTCTAATGCTTTGGATATGGGGCTGCGGCGGCCCCCCGGCCATGGTCAACAAGTACATGTTCGAATACCCATCGCCGGTGTTTAAAGTGAAAGCGCCGGTGGATGAGTCCCTCAAGGTGGAGCTTTTTTCCGTGGCCCAGGCCTATAACAGCACCGCCATGGTCTACCGGCCCAACCCTTATACCCAAAAGGCTTACAGCTATAACCGCTGGCAGGTAAATCCGGGCTACCTGGTGACGGACTTCCTGGTCCGGGACCTGCGCAACTCCCATCTCTTTAAAGCGGTCTTCCCCCATACCAGCGGCGGGCGCAGCAGATTTGTGCTGGAAGGCGGGGTGGAGGAGATCGAGGAACTGGACGAGGCCGACGGCTGGAAGGCGGCCCTGTCCCTGAATATTACCCTCATGGATATGAATGAGGAGGAAATCACCAAACGGGTGGTCTTCCAAAAGAACTTCCAAACCCAGGAATTAATGGTGGAAAAGACCCCCCAGGGTTTGGCCCAGGCCATGAGCCGGGCTATGGAGAATCTATCCCAGCAGATCGTGGCGGAAGTGCACCAGGCGGCGGAAAAGAGGGCTGGAGTCAAGAAGAAATAACTTACTGAAAATTCTGCAGAAACATCTTCTCTGCGCCCTCTGCGTCTCTGCGGTGAAAAAAATTTACCGCAGAGACGCAGAGGGCGCAGAGGTTTAATACTCCTCAACCCCCCAAATTTTCATAAAACGCCAGCGGCTGCAATTCAGGAGAGTCGATCTGCCTTTCCAACGCCAGATAGCTCCTGATCTCCAAACAGAGGTGGCACTTGGAGATATAAGCGGCTGCCGGTTCGAACCCCTGGCGGGAAGCGGCATAATCCAGCAAACCGGCGACCCCGCTGTTAAAGAGGCTGGTCAGGAGGGGATAAGCCTCCGCGTCCAATGGCCGCCCCAAATCCTCCGCTTTGATAGCCAGGCCGGAGCAAAGGCCGGGGATGTAGTTGCCGAAAAGGTCCAGGTGGAAGTGGCGGGTGTCCAGGAGTTCCCGGCAGCCCGACCTGCTGTCGGCGCAGACGGCCTCCAGGCCGCGGGCGGGGAATATTTCCCGAAAAGTCTTGACCGCCCGGCCCCCCAGGTGGACCCAGTAGCGCTTTGGGAGGCGTTTTAGATAATCACCCCCGAATTTAGCGGTGTATTCTTCCAGATTGTGGGTTGTTCCATCCTCAAAGGCATCGATTTCCCGGTAAAATTCGTTGATCCAGGGAAAGGCCTGCAGGCCTACGGCCCGGCAGGCGGCAATGACTCCCTTGACCCGCTTGAAGGGAATGTATTCGTTGTGAAAGGGGCTGATGGAGATGAGCAGGGCGGCCAGCCCCAGTTTTTTCAGGCCGGTGAGCAGGGCCGCGGCTTCCTCCGGATCGGTGAACCAGGAGGAATTGGTCTCCACGTATTCGACCCCCACCCCCGCGTCCCGGGCCGCGGCCAGGACCGCGGCCAGGCCTTCGGGGTTAAGCAGAGGCTCGCCGCCGCCGATATGGACCGAGTGGCACCCCAAGGCCCTGATCTTCCGAAAATTAGCCGAGGCCGTCTCCGGCTCGATATAACGTTTGTCCCAGCGGGGGCCGCAGGCGTACAGGCAATGGCGGCACCTGGAGGTACAGTAGTAGTTGGTGATCAGGCCGCCGGCAGTGAGGCGGCGGAGGTGTAAACTTATAGCTTCGCCTCCTTCACCGCGCGCACCGCTTCCTTGATCATCTGGTTGGTATAGCCCCATTCGTTGTCGTACCAACTCATGATCTTCACCAGGTCCCCGTCCACCACCTGGGTCATCTCCAGATCCACCACCGAAGCCCGGGAGTCCATGATGATGTCGGAAGATACCAGGGGAGCCTCGGCCACGCCCAGGATGCCGGCATAGCGGGGGGTCCGGGATTCTTCCTGGAAGATGCGGTTGACTTCCTCCACCGAGGTGGGGCGCTCGGTGACAAAGACCAGGTCGGCCATGGAACCCGAGGGCACCGGGCCCCGGACGGCCACGCCGTCGAATTTTCCCTTGAGTTGGGGCAGGCAGTTGGTGGTGGCCTTGGCCGCGCCCGTGGAGGTGGGCACGAAATTGGCGGCCCCGGCCCGGCCCCGGCGCCATTTCTTGGCCGGGCCGTCGACGATGGCCTGGCTGGAGGTGTAGGCGTGGATGGTGGTCATCACCGCCTTTTTGATGCCGATGCGGCGCATCATCACCTCCACCACCGGGGTGATGCAGTTGGTGGTGCAGGACGCGCAGGAGATGACGGTCACCCCGCCCTCCGGCTTAGTGACCCCGTGGACGATGGTGCAGACGTCTTCGCCCTTGGGCGGCGCGGAGAGATAGACCAGCTTGGCCCCGGCCTGGACGTGTTTTTGCAGGCCCTCGTTGTTGGTGAAGACGCCGGTGCACTCAAAGACCACGTCCACTCCCAACTTTCCCCAGGGAAGTTGCGCCGGGTCTTTCTC
>DYJG01000257.1 GCA_020723225.1 Desulfobacca acetoxidans
CACACCCAACTGTCGAAGATGAGTCTGAACGGAGCGAAGCGGAGTGAAGTATCTGGTTTTTGGCGACCAGGATTTATAGTCTGCTCGTAATCATCGGCACCGCCAGGGAAACCTTGCCCCCAAAAACCAGATTCTTCGGTCGCTCCGCTCCCTCAGAATGACAAGTGGGGAGACTTTCTCAGAAGTCTCAACTTATATGGCACAGACCAATTCCTATGGCGACAGTAACAAAGCTTTTCGTTTTAAGCTGAAAGCTGACCGCTGAAAGCTGACCGCTCACTGCTCCCAGCTTACTGCTCACCCTCCAATGATCTTCCCCGGATTCAAAACATTCCGCGGGTCCACCGCGGCCTTAATCTTCTTGGAAAAAAGAATGGTGCCTTGGCCGAACTCCTTCTCCAGAAACCGGGACTTGGCCGTGCCGATGCCGTGTTCCCCGGAAAGCGTCCCCCCCAGTTCCAGGGCCTTCTCGAAGATGGCGTCCACCGCGGCCTCGACCCGGGACCATTCCTCCCGGTGGCGGCGGTCGGTGAGGATAGTGGGATGGAGATTGCCGTCCCCCGCGTGGCCGAAAGTGCCGATGGGGAGAGCATATTTGCGGCTGATCTCTTCCAGGGCCTGGACCATGGCCGGAATCCTGCTCCGGGGCACGGTGGCGTCCTCCAGGACGCAGGTGGGCTTCAGCTTGGCCAGGGCGGGCAGAGCACTGCGCCGAGCGCTCCAGACCCGGTCCCGCTCCGCCGCGTCCCGGGCCACGTGAATCCGGGTGGCGCCCATCTGCCGGCAGATGGCCTCGACTTTCTCCGCTTCTTCGGCCACCACCGCGGGGTGGCCGTCCACTTCGATCAGGAGCAGGGCTGCGGCCTCCACCGGCAGCCCGGCCTGGCTATAGTCCTCCACCGAGCGGATGGTGAAATTGTCCAGAAATTCCAGGGTGGCGGGGACGATGCGTTGGGCGATGATCGCGGCCACCGTTTCCGAGGCTTTGCCCACCGCGTCGAAGGTGGCCATCATTGCTTTCCGGGCCGGAGGCAGGGGAATGAGCTTGAGGATGATCTCGGATACCACTCCCAGGGTCCCTTCGGAGCCCACCATCAGGGCGGCCAGGTTATAGCCGCTGGCGCATTTCACCGTGCGGGAGCCGGTCTTCACGGTCTCACCCGAGGCCGCGAAGAAGGTGAGGCCCATGACGTAATCCCGGGTCACCCCGTATTTCAGCCCCCGCAAGCCCCCGGCGTTTTCCGCGACATTGCCCCCCAGGGTGCAGACGGCCATACTCCCGGGGTCCGGGGGATAAAAAAGGCCCCTGGCCTCCACCGCGGCCATCAGGTGGGCGGTGATCACTCCCGGCTGCACCACGGCGTAGAGGTCGGCCTCGTTGATTTCCAGGATTTTATTCAGAGCCGTGGTCAGGACCACGACTCCTCCGGGGCTGGGGATGGCGCCGCCGCTCAGGTTGGTGCCCGCGCCCCGCACGGTCAGCGGCAGGCCGTTTTCGTGGCAGAGAGCGGTCACCCGGCCCAATTCCCCGGCGGACCGGGGCCTGAGCACGATGGCCGGCAGGACCGGCTCCATGACCGCGGCGTCATAGGCGTAAGTGGCCCGGTCGCTCTCCTCCAGGAAGACCTGTTCTTTCCCCAGAATCCGCTTAAATTCCTTCACCAGGGCTTGACTGGCCATACGATTTCTCCCAGGATGGTCTGATAATTCCAATTTCACCTTATACCGGGGGAAGGTAATTGTTAATTGGTATTATCATTTATAACAGACTATTGCCGAAATCCTTAAGAAAGGAAAAGCCATGCTGACTATCCCGACCCGACCGGGACGCTGTTTTATGGGCCGCCTCGCCAAGGGCGACGACCTGCTCCTGGCTCTGGAGAAATTCTGCCAGGAGCACAATATCACCCTGGGCGAAGTCCGGGCCTTGGGCGCAGTGACCAAGGCCAGGGTGGGTTTTTATCACCAGGAGGAAAGGAAATATCAGTGGTTAGACCTTCCTAATCCCCGGGAGATATTGAGCTTGATTGGCAATATTTCCGTTAAAGACGGCAAGCCCATGGTGCATGCCCATGTCACTCTATCGGGGGATGATGGCCGGGTGGTGGGCGGCCATCTGGCGGAAGGGACTCCGGTTTTTGCCTGCGAGTTTGCAATTCACGAATACCAGGCGGACCAGGTCCTGGCTCGGCAAAACGACCCGGAAACCGGGCTCATGCTCTGGCCCGTAAATGTGGCCGTGGTAAAATAGCTACCCATGTCCCCTATCCTTTATCGCCTCTCTCCCCAACTGGTGCTCTGCTCCCGAAAAGACCCTTATGAACCCGGGCCGGAGGAACGGGTGCTGCTGCTCAAAACCGGCGAGGCCTTCCCCCTGGGCCATCCCACCACCCGCCTCTGCCTGGAGCTGCTGCGAGAGGCCTTGGCCGCCGGCGGAGTGAAGAGCCTGCTGGACGTGGGCTGCGGCACCGGCGTCCTGGCACTGGCGGCCGCGGCCCTGGAGACGCCTATGGTGGTGGGGGTGGATCTTTCTTGGCAAGCGGCACGGGTGACCCTGGAGAATGCCCGGGCCAACCACCTGGCCGGCCGGGTGCACGCGGCCCGGGGCTCCACGGAGTGTCTGAAAGGCCCCTTCGACCTGGTGGCCGCCAATCTGCCCTGGGATGTGCAGATGGACCAGGCCCCCGAGCTGGCCCGCCTGGCCGCACAGGCACTGTTGCTTTCGGGATTCCGGGAGAACCAGGAAGGGCCGCTGTTGGGGGTCTACCGCAAGTTGGGCCGGTCTTTGGCCCAAAGATTAATCAAACCCTTTCATCACCCCGAACTTCCCAAAAACCTGAGCTTCACCTGGGTGGCCTGGCTGCTGCGATAACCCCTCACTCGGCCGTCAGCCGGTCTATCAGTTGCTCCACCAGAAACAGCAGGGATTCCAGATCGAGGTAGTCGCCCACGGTGGAGTCGAAAAGGAAGTGGGCTAACGCCTGGAAGTCTTCCTCCGGCTCCGCATCCCAGAAAAGCAGGAGCACCGGCACCTGGGGCAAGGGATGGAAGGCCCCTTGAAAATCCGCGTTTTCCGAAACCTGGGCCGGCTGTGCGCCCCAGGCCGCGGCCCGGCGCCGCAGTTCCTCCGTTTTTCCGGCAAAATGTCCCGCCAGTTCCTTCTCCAGGCGGGCCAGGGTCTTGGCCTTGGAGACGGAGTTGGGGAGGCTTTGATAAGTGATCCAGGTCCCGGTGGGGAGAGCCTCCCCCCCGGAGGCGAGATAGTTGTATAGCAAAATAGCGTCCCAGGGGGTGCAAACGGATCCGGGAGGATAGCGCACCTCATCCTTAAAGACCAGGAGGGTTTCGCCGAAGTAAGGGAAACTGAGATAAGGCCGGCCGTCTTCTTCACCAAAAACGGCCCCTAATGGCTGAGCCAGATCCCGGAAATCAAGGGGCGCGATCTTGGCCTCCATGGCCTCCAGGGAAATGGCCAGGGATTCCCGGCGGCGTCCCTCTCCCTTTTCCTGCTGGCTTTTAACCTCCCCGGCCAACTTCAGCGCAGCCGGCGGCAGATGGGGGCACTTGGCCAGTTCCTCCCCTTCCTTGATGACCCGGGTGGCAAAGGCCAAACAGGTCGCCTGCCCGCAATCGCCACAGTTGGTGCGGGGCAGAGTCTTTAACACATCCAACACGGTGTAGGCCATGATCGGATTCCAGGTTTTTTGAATAATAGATTTTTTTTATAATAAAATCACCCGATCAGAATTGCCACTCCCGTCGGTTTAATCTTTAACCCGGGATTTTAAAACCGGCGGCCCAGTCAGGCCCAAATGGTACCGGCGGGAAAGCCTGCGCCGCCGTCCAAATTCTGATATGATGTCCTGGACCATCCATATGAAACTGGCCAAACTCAACCCCGAGAATTTCTGGACCGCCGAAGGCGGAATGACAGGCCTGCTGGTATTCACCCTCGGATACCTGTTCGTGGTTTGCGCCCTGGGCGATTTTCCCCTGGGCATCTTCCTGGCGCACATTCTTTTTGCTCTCACCATTGTGGCCGGGGTTTTTTCCACTTTCCGGCAGCCTTCAGTCCGGTTTTTTTCCCTGCTCCTGGCGGTGGCCATCCTGACCCTCAACTGGTTGGAGCATTTCCATCCCCAGAAGGCCCTGGTCCTGCTGGATGCCGTCCTGAGCCTGGTTTATCTAGGCTTCCTGCTTACCATGGTGATCCTCCAGGTTTTCCGGACCGGACCGGTGACGGCCCATCGGATTCGCGGGGCCATCATCGTCTACTTGCTGTTGGGGGGAGCTTGGAGTTTTCTCTACCACATCACTGCCTTAACCATCCCCAATGCCTTCCATTTCCCCGAAAGCTATACCATCGGCACTCCTGCCGCGCTCCAGAGGCTGATGACGTATTTCAGTTTCGTCACCCTGACCACCACCGGGTACGGCGATATCATCCCGACCCATCCCTTGACCCGCACCCTGGCCATCTTCGAGGCCCTGACGGGGCAGCTTTATCTGGTCATCACCCTGGCCCGGCTGGTGTCTCTGGCGGTATTAGGCTACAAGGGTGAAGAGTCAAAATAACCTTCCCCGTCTCCATCCTCTGGTGCGGAGAACGCGCCTTACCTAACGCGACACGCCAAAATTATATATTTGCGCCTTGCTTTGCGTCTTTGCGCGAGGCCTATCTTTCAGGGGAGAGTCTGTAGAATTGTAAA
>DYJG01000258.1 GCA_020723225.1 Desulfobacca acetoxidans
ACGAAGGTTTCTTTACCATTTGCTTAAGCCAGGAGATATTGGTCGAATATCGAGAAGTTTTGACAAGGGAAAAGTTTAAGAAACTTAACCAGGAAATTATCAGCAAGTTTCTTGAGGAGATAAGAAGACAGGCTTTAACGGTTGCCCCCCGGGTCTACATAAATGCCGCGGCCGTTGACCCGGATGATAACAAATTTTTGGAATGCGCCTTGGAATCCAAAGCAGACTTTCTGATTACCGGCAACACCAGACATTTTCCTTTTAAGAAATTCAGATCGATACAGATAATAACCCCAAGGGATTTTATCTCCCTTTTGGGAGAGGCAATTATCCAAAGCCAGGAAGGAAAAGACCTGGGGCGTTAGCTTGTATCCGGGGATATCATTTATTAAACAAAAAAACGCCGGCCTGGGCCCAGGCCGGCGTTTTTTTGTCCAGAGCGAGGAGCGTCTTAGGTTTCGGTGACGACGATCGCCGCCGAGGGGCAGACCTCAATGCAGCTCTCGCAGCCCAGGCACTCGTCCTCATTAACGGGGACCGCTTTGCCTTCCTGCATTTCGAAAACCCCAGTAGGACAAACGTTGACGCATTCTTCATCTCCGGTGCACTTGTCTTCGTCGACTTCTACTCTCCAGGCCATTTAAGCTTCACCTCCCTTAAATTTACACTCTTAAGAATATAATAACCGAGGCCCTGAAAACAAGCCCCCGGACTGACGCCGGTCTTACGACCTGATCTCCTCCTTGATGGATACGGCCACCTTATAAAGCAGGGTGAGCACCAGGAAGCCCAAAGCCCAGACGCCAAGGGTGATGGCGGCCTCCGGCACGGTGGGCGCGTATTCCGTCACTTTTTCCATGGGGTTGGGGACGAAGCCGCCGGTCATCAAGCCCAGCCCCTTGTCGATCCAGGTGGTAATGATCACCATGCCGCACAACGCCGCCAGGGTATTTTCATTCTGGCGCAGCTTGGGGTTGGTCAGCAGAATGGCGGTGATGGTCATGCCCACGATGGAGAACCACATGAAGGGCACCAGCCGGGCCTTGCCGTCCAGACCCGCAAAGAGATACTGGAAGTGCAGCATGTGGTCGGGAATCTGGCTGTAGAATACGGTGAAGACTTCGCAGAAGAAGAAGAAGACGTTGATCAAAGTGGCGTAGGTGACCACCTTCGCCAGGCTCTGGATCTGCTCCCGGCCCGGGTCGAATTTGGTGTACTTGCGGACGAGCAGGCAGAGCAGCACCAGGAGTGAGGGACCCGCGGCAAACGCCGAAGAAAGAAACCTGGGAGCCATGATGGCGGTGAGCCAGTAGCCCCGGCCGGGAAGGCCCGCGTACAGAAACGCGGTCACGGTGTGGATGCTGACGGCCCAGGGGATGGAAACGTAACTGAGGAACTTGATCCACTTGGGCGGCGCCACTGAATGGCGTTCGCACTCCAGCACGTTCCAGCCGATGAGGATATTGAGCAGGAGATAACCGTTCAGGACGATGATGTCCCAGAACATGACGGAGTTGGGGGTGGGATATTTGAAGACATTCATAACCCGGTCGGGCCGCCCCATGTCCACCAGCACGAAGGTGACGCACATGGTCACCGCGGCCACCGCCAGGAATTCCCCGAGGATGGTCACCCGGCCGAAGGCCTTGTAGTTATGGAGATAATAGGGCAGGACCACCATTACCGCCGAGGCCGCGACCCCGACCAGATAGGTGAACTGGGCGATATAAAACCCCCAGGAAACGTCCCGGCCCATGCCGGTGATGCCCAGGCCGAACTTTAGCTGCTGGAGGTAGAAAAGAAACCCCACGCCGAAAATACCCGCCAACACGGCCAGCAGCAGGTAGTATCTCTTGGTGCCGATTAGTGCTCGTTCAAGCATGACCTACCTCACACGATATAATAAACTTGTGGGTTTGTGCCGAGATGGACCTTGCGGCGGATGGTGAAGTATCTCTTCAAGGTGTCCCTCACCTTGGACTTTTCATCATTCAGGTCCCCGAAGATCAACGTTCCCTTGGAGGCCTCCACGCAGGCCGGCATCATGTTCTGGGCCAGGCGCTCGGCGCAGAAGGTGCATTTCTCCACCACCCCGATCTCCCGGGTGGGATATCCCGGATAATCTTGGGTTATGTACGGCCGGGGGTCTCTCCAGTTGAAGCTCCGGGCCCCGAAGGGACATCCCGCCATGCAGAAGCGGCAGCCGATGCAGCGGTGCATGTCCATGTTGACAATGCCGTCTTCCCGGCGGAAGGTGGCCTTGGTGGGGCAGACCCGGACGCAGGGGGGATTGTCGCAGTGGTTGCAGAGCAGCAGGAAAGGCAGATGCGCGATCTTCTCCGGCATCACCGGCGGCTCTTCCCCGGGGAAGGCGTTGTGATAATGCTCGGTCCAGAGCCACTTAACTTCATAACGGTTGAGGATCTCCGGGGGCACCGCGTCCTTGGGGTCCTTGGGTTTCGTGAAATCAGGGACGTTGTGGACCCGGTGGCAGGCCTCGATGCACTTGGCCGCGGTGGCTTCGTCCATCTTCTGCATGTTCACCACCATGGCCCAGCGGACCACGCCCTGGGCCTCGGGTTTGGCGGCCATGGCCGCTTCCACCTGGCCCGGACGCACCAGTTCAAAGGCCCCTTTGCCGCTGAGGCCCAATAGAGCAGCCAGTCCGGATATACGGATGAATTCTCTTCTGTCCATACCCATCACTTCGCCTCCGCCAGCGTCTTGCCTTCGGTGAGATGACAGCCCCAACAATTGGGCGCCACCGCCACGTAGTTGTGGCACTGGTCGCAGAACTTGTCTTTGTTGGAGTGGCAATCCATGCAGGTATTGGTGAGGCTGGCAAGGTATTTTTTGCCTTCAGGATTCACAAAATTTCTACCGTTGGCCGCGCCCTTCTCACCGGTGCGGACCACGTTGTCCCGCCAATCCACCAGCATCTGCATGTGGTTGGCCCGCATCCAGTCCGTGGGCATGATGCACTTCCGGTCCTTCTCCGCCAGCTTTTGGATGACCGGGGTCTCCAGTGACCGCTGGGGCGGGGGCACGGTCTTCCCCAGGTTCGGCACCAATGGCAGGATAAGCAGAAGGAGGAAGACAGCCAGCCCGGTGAAGATGTTTTTGGCGTCGTAGTACTTCTTCTCCACCTGGGGGCGCTCGGCGAACACCCCGAATTCGTTTTTGTAGTTGTCGGCCATTATTCGGCTTCCTCCGCATCTTCTTCCGCGGCTTCCCCGAATCCCACCAGGTCGCGATCGCGGAGATCGGTGGTGCGCTCGATTTCGTCAGGGAAGATCAGGGCGTTGCCCACCAATTCGGTGATGCCCGTGACTTCCACTTCCGGCACCCAGTATTGCAGCAGGGTGGGCAGGGTGGCCCGGTCCAGGGCGCAGATGCAGCCCAGGTGGTTCACCCCGTACTTTTCATGGACAAACCGCACGGCATTGGCCCGGGGGAAGCCGCCCTGCATCCTGAGCTCCATGTTCTCGTTGGCGTTGATGCCGCTGGAGCTGCCGCAGCAGAAAGTCTTCTCCCGGATGGTGTTGGGGGGCATTTCAATGAAATTGCCCTCGGGCAACACGTTATTAATGACGTACCGCGGTTCTTCGAAGATCCCCATGCCCCGGGACGTGTTGCAGGAGTCATGGAAGGTCATCTTGATGTGGGCGTTGCGTTGGGGGTCCAGGTTGAGTTTGCCGTTCTTGATGAGGTCCGCGGTGAATTCGGAGATATGCACCATTTTATGGACCTTGGCGTTCTCGAAGCGGGTGCCGGTGATGGGGGACACCGGCTCCTCCAGGAAGTCCACCGGCCCCCACCAGGTGGGCATGTACTGGTTGCACACCCGCCACATGTGGCCGCATTCGCCGCCCAGGATCCACTTCACTCCCAGGCGCTTGGCTTCATGGTAGATCTTGGCGTTTAGGCGCTTGCCCATCTCGTGGGAGATGAACCAGCCGAAGTTGCCGCCCTCCGCGGCGTAGGTGCTGAGCGTGTAGTCCAGGCCGATGTGCTCGAACAGGAGGAGATACCCCATCATGGTGAAGGTGCCGGGGTCGGCGAAGTAGTCGCCGGAAGGCATGACGAACAGGACCTCGGCGCCCTTGCGGTTATAGGACGGGGTGGTGGTGACGCCGGTGATGCGTTCGTTTTCCTCGGCCAGGAAGTCCACCATGTCCTTGAAGGCCTGGGGGGTGGCGCCGATGTGACTGCCCTTATCGTAGCACTGGGCCACCGAAGCCATGGCCCAGTCGATATTCAGGCCTACCGAGGCCAGCAATTCCCGGCCCAGGAGCGTCATCTCCGCCATGTCGATGCCGTAAGGGCAGAAGACCGAACACCGCCGGCAGATGGTGCACTGGTACAGGTAGAAGTACCATTCCCGGATGACGTCTTCCGTCAGGTCCCGGGCGCCCGCCAGTTCCCCCAGGATCTGCCCGGCCTTCTTGAAGTAGCGCCGGTAGACGGAGCGCAGCAGTTCGGCCCGGAGTACCGGCATGTTCTTGGGGTCTCCGGTGCCCAGGAAGAAGTGGCACTTATCGGCGCAAGCGCCGCAGCGCACGCAGATATCGAAAAATACCTTTAAGGAACGGAAGCGGTTGAGCCGGTCCTCCATGCCCTCCAAGACGATTTCCTTCCAATTGTCGGGCAAACCCCACTCCCCATCGGGTATCGATCGTTTTTCGGGAAAGGGATAGCTGATCCATTC
>DYJG01000259.1 GCA_020723225.1 Desulfobacca acetoxidans
ACCAAAACCCCTGCGGCGTCGAAGACCTCGATTTCCACGGTGCGGCCGCCATCCAGGCGGTGAGTGGCGCAGCTCAGTCACGGGTCGTAGGCGCGTACCGCCATCTCCACCTTGTTCAGGGCCTCCTCGCTCACCATCCCCTGGCGAATGACGCTGTCGGCCACCGCCCGGATGCTCATGTTCATGGGCGCGACGTTGTGGGTGGTGCCAACGATGATATTGGCCCGGGAAATGAGACCGTTATCGTCCGTGGAGTAATCATGAATCAAGGTGCCCCGGGGGGCCTCGACGCAACCCACGCCCCGGCCGGCCTGGGGAATGACTTCCCCCCGCACCCTGGTGTCGGTGATTTCCGGGTCATCCAGCAGTTCCAGGACCCGCTCGCAGGCGTATACCAACTCGATCAGCCGGGCCCAATGGTAGAGCATGGTGGATTGGGCCGGACGCCCGAAGAGGCCCCGGAATTCCTCCAGTTCGGCCTGGGCCAGGGGAGTGTTGATCTGATCGCAGACGTTCAGGCGTGCCAGGGTGTTGACCCGGTAGATGCCTTTGGGCTCTTTCAGGTCCATGTCGAAGCCTTCGCCCCAGGACCGGGCGTAAGGCATCTTGGAGTAGGACCAGTCTTCCACGTGCTCGCCCAGGAAATCGGCGTACTGCTGATAGGTGAAATCCTGGTAGGAGCCGTCGGCCTTCATGAGGCGCAGGACCCCGTCGAACAGGGTCAGCGACCCGTCCTCGGGCTTCACCGTGCCCAAGAAACCCGTGGTGATCTGGCCCAGGCCCACTGTGTCCGGGTCCAGCTTGTAGAAGATATTTTTCTTGGCGAAGTCGATGCAGAAGCGGGCGAATTTCAACTGCTCCTTGCTCTTCTCCAAAAGCTCCTGACGCTCGGCCTCGGTCATGGACTTGGCGAAGCCGCCGGGCACCACCACCACGGGGTGGATGACCTTGCCCGCGAACTTCTCGATCATCATCTGCCCGGCTTGGCGCATCTTCACCACCTGGGTGGCCAGCTCAGGCGCGGCCTGGACTATTCCTAAGACGTTGCGCACGGCGTAATCGGCCCCGGCGCCCAAAACGAAGTCCGGCGCGGCCAGGAAGAAGAAGTGCAGGATCTTGTCGTTGATCTGGGCCATGACCTGCATCAGCTCCCGCAACTTGGTGCCTGCGGGCGGCACTTCAGCCTGGAAACAGCCGTCCACCGCCTTATTGGAGGCGGTGTGGTGCATCCAGGGGCAGATGCCGCAGATGCGGTTGACGATGCGGGGCACCTCTTCCGCGGGGCGGCCCTCGATGAATTTTTCAAACCCCCGCAGGGCCATGACGTTCAGCCGGGTATCGGCGACGTTGCCCTCGTCGTCCAACTGGATGGCGATGCGGGCATGGCCCTCGATGCGGGTGATGGGCTGGATGTTGATGACCTTTTTCTTGGAGCAGGCCCCGTGTGCAAAGGCCTGGTCCGCGGCGGTCTCGACTGTTTTCTGTTCCATGGGTTTTCCTTCTATTTGCAAAGGCGCAAAGCGTAAAAATGGTGCGTGAAACGCACCCTACTTGGCCCGCACCAGGTTATGCGCCCCGGAGAAGCGCAGCAGCGACGCGGCGTCGGTCACCGAAGAGCAGTCGATGCCGTTGCTGGCCAGGGCGTTGAGCATATCCAGAAGCTGGTTGCCGTCGTGCTGCACCGGCCCGAAGCAGCCCCGGCAGGGCACCCGGGCGATGAGGCAGCGGGGCGCGTCGCCGTTATTCCCGGCGCACCCGGCCCGGGTCACCGGACCCATGCAGACGTATCCCTGTTCCAGGAGGCAGTGCATTTCGCTGATGGGACGGCCCGGCTCGAAATGGGCGTTTTCGGTGAAGCGCCGCACCTTTTTCACTTTGCCTTTGCCCTCCCGGATGGTGGGGCAGGTGTCGCAGACGCTCTTGGTGGGCAAATTCGGGGCCCGGCCCTGGAGCAGGGCGACGATGGCTTCGGCGATCTGATCCGGGTGCGGCGGGCACCCCGGGAGATAAAGGTCCACCTTGATCTTTTCATCCAAAGCAAAGGTGCGGTCCAGCAAGGGCGGCAGCGCCGGGTCGTGGGGATCGGCGTGGGGGTCCGTGGTTTCGCTGCCCCGGTAATAGCGCTCGAACAGGTCCTCGTCCCTAAAGCCGTTGATGAGAGAAGGGATGCCGCCGTGGGTGGCGCAGGTGCCCAGGGCAATCACCACCTGGCAGCTTTTGCGCATGGCCTCGGCCACCTCCAGGTGCTCCCGGTTGCGGATGCCGCCGCTGATCAGGCCCACCACCGCCTCCGGGATGTCCAGGTGATGGATGTCGCCATCCCCCTTCTGCCCGAAATACTTGTGGTCCATGAGCACGGGGATGTGCACAAATTCCAGTTGGGGCAAGACCGTAAGCAGGGTCTCGCCCAGGTTCAGGATGGCTATTTCACATCCCGAACACGAATTCAACCATTCCGAAGCGACCTTGACTGGCAAGGGATACCTCCTATGCTTTCAACTGCACGGACTTTTCCAGTTCCCGGTGCATGGCCTGGGCGTGCGTCTTTTTCTTGTCGGACCATTCCATGACCGTGGCCAGGGCGCGGTGGGCCAATTGGGGATCGTCCTTAAAATTGAATTGCTCCAAATCCGTCCCCCGGGCGTCGGCCAGGATGGCCCGGCCCAGGGGGGAGCGGGCGATCACCGTGGTCCAACCCTCCGGCGCGCCGATGCCGCCGAAGGAGAGGTCGGCGAATTCCGCGGAGTAATCGTCGCAGTAGCGGCAGGCGAAACGTTTCATGCAATTCAGGTGATCGAGGGGCAGGGAGCGGATCTGGCCGTTGGTCAGATGGATCAGCAACTCTTCCTTGACGTTGACCTTGCGCACCTCATCCCAATGGAAATTGCCGACTTCCTCCAGCCGCGCCCGTTCCTTGGGGCCGAAGTGGAAGTTGCCGGTGCAGAACAGCCCCAAATGGAACTTGATGGAGCCGGCGGGGACAATCCCTAAGGCCTCCATGCGCCTGAGCGAGTTTATCTGGCAGGGGGTGCCCACGAAGGCCACCCGGCTCAGCCGCTTTTTCGTGACCTCCCCCAGTTCCACCACGGATGGGGAGAAGGTGGAGTACATGTCGGAATAGACCTTGGAGAAGTGGGTCATGCCGTGCATGGTGTCAAAATGAAAGCCCGCGGCCTCCAGGATCTCGTCCCGGGTGACGGCCAGCCAGGGCCAGCGGCGAAAATTGCCCACCCGGCGGCTGACAATGGCGCCGTCGATGCGTCCCAGGTCGAAGAGATGCAGCAGCAGGGCGGTCACCACCCCGCCGTCGGTGCCCCGGGCCAGGACCTCCGGGTCGGCGGCCCGGGCCACGGTGGTCCCGAGGATACGGCCCATGGGCGCGCTCCAGGAGACCATGCGTTTGGTTTCTTCTTCCAGCTCATGAATTTCCGGGCAGATGGAGTAGCAGAGCCCGCATTCGATGCACTTCTCGATCTCTTTGTAACGGGGCTTGCCGTCATCGCCCAACTCCAGGGCCCCATAATTGATGGCAGTGCAGAAAGTGACGCAGCCGCCGCAATGATGGCACAGCCCCGGCTTTTGGACTTCTTGGATCAGATTAAAAAAGGTTTTCATGTCCCCTCCCTCAAGCCGCCTGAGACTTTACGGGCCTCAAGGGGTTGGGGCCCAACTCCCGGATCTTGCCGATGAACCGGGTGACGAGTTCGGTGAACCTGGGAGCCTCCGCGGAAGAGACCCACTCCAATGCAAACCGCTCCGGGTCGATCCCCTGGACTTCCAAAACCGCCTTGGTTGCTCCCACCCTGGCCAATGCTTTGCGATTACCTTCCAGGTAATGACAGTCGCCCAGGTGTCACCCCATGACCATGACGCCGTCGGCGCCTTTATTCAGGGCGTGCACCACCAGATCGGGATGCACCATCCCGGAGCAGTTCACCCTTACCACCCGCATGTTGGGGGGATATTGCATCCGGGACACGCCGGCCAGGTCGGCCCCGGCATAGGCGCACCAGTTGCAAAGAAAGCCGATAATAACGGGTTCGAAATTATCCGACATAAGGCTAAGCCTCCTTTATCAGTGAGCAGTGAGCAGTAAGCAGTGAGCAGAAGGTGCCCGGCAGCCTGCCCAATTCTCTAAAGCATGGAATGCACCCAACATAACCTTGAACTTTGAACCTTAAACTTTGAACTTATCCTGTCGTCAACTGCTCACTGCTAACTGCTCACAGCTAACTGTTCCAGGGCCGCGTCCACCTGTGCCTTGAGCTGCTCCCTCGTGAAGTGCAAAATAGTCACCCCTTCCTTGGGGCAGGTGGCTTCGCAGACGCCGCAGCCTTTGCACAGGGCCTTGTCTGAAGTGACCCGGCGATGGGCATGGCCGTTGTCCCGGTACTCCTCCAGTTTCAGGGCCTGGTAGGGGCAGACATCCAGGCAGAGGGCGCAGCCGTCGCACTTCTCGGTCACCTGGGATTTGACCGCGTCCAGTTGCATCACGTCTTTGGCCAAAATGATGCCGGCCCGGGAAACCGCGGCCTTGGCCTGGGACACGGATTCTTCCAAGGGTTTGGGATGATGGCACAAGCCGGCGATGAACAGGCCGTCCACGTTCAGGTCCACGGGCCGCAGCTTGGGATGGGCCTCGTTAAAGAAGCCGTCCGCGTTCATCCCGGCCTTGAAGAGCTCCACCAGGCCCTGATTGT
>DYJG01000260.1 GCA_020723225.1 Desulfobacca acetoxidans
TTCACCACCCTCTACCACCTGTTCCGGGAGCCGTTGCCCGCTTACATCCGCCGCTTCCCCCACGTGCAGTTGAGCATCCTGGACCGCTCCCAGGAAAGCGTCATGGAGCTGGTCAGGACCGGGGACATCGATTTCGGGCTGGCCCTGGAATCCGCGGTTCCCAAGGATCTCGCCACCCGCCGCTGGCGCCGGGTGGAAAAGATGCTGATGACTCCCCCGGGCCATCCTCTGCTTAACTCCAAAAAGGTGACCCTGGAGGAGATTGCCCGCTATCCCCTGATCCTGCCTCCCCAAAGCCTCAGATACACCGGCCGCAGAACCCTGGAGGACCAATTCCGCAAACTGGGCCTGGACTACCATGTGATCATGGAGTCATCCAACGTGGAGTTGAGTTCCCTATACGTGGAAATGGGCCTGGGGATCTCTTTCGCCACCGTGGCCGATCACGCCCTCCCGGAGAACCGAAAACTGGCCTTCATTCCCCTGGACCATTATTTCCCGGCGGATTACCTGGCGGTGGTCCTGCGCCGGGATAAAGCCCTGGCCCCTCACAAGCAGGCATTTATTGACCTGATATTCGGAGCAGGAGAAAAAAAGTAACAAAGAGTTATCTACCTGTTACCTTTTACCCCAGGCACCGTTTTTTCCTGGATCCAGGAATTAATATTTCCCTGGACCGGTCAAGGCTTCACCGGAAGAAACGCCGGTGTGCGGCCTCATTGTGCAATTTTTATTCTTTCTTGACTTATGGGTTATTTTTTCCTAAGATGACTAGTGGATAATTTCACAATATCTATACGTTAGAATTTACAGATAAAATCAGGAAGGTAATTTTATGGCCCAAAAGGCGCAGGCAAAAGACCCGGTTGGCAAAGTAATGGTGGTGGGCGCCGGCATTGCCGGGGTGCAAGCCGCCCTGGACCTGGCGAACGCCGGTTTCTACGTCCACCTGGTGGAGAAAAAGTCGGCCATCGGCGGCGTCATGGCCCAGTTGGACAAGACCTTTCCCACCAACGACTGTTCCATGTGTATCATTTCTCCCAAGTTGGTGGAGTGCGGCCGCCACTTAAACATCGAGATCAGCACCCTGTCCGAAGTCACGGCTATTTCCGGCGAGCCCGGCAATTTCAAGGTGACCGTGGAGCAGCAGCCCCGTTTCATCGACCCGGCCAAGTGCACGGGCTGCGGCGCGTGCGCCGAGGCCTGTCCGGTGGGGGTCCCGAACGAATTCAATATCGGCCTTAATGAGGCCCAGGCCATCTATCGCCTCTATCCCCAGGCCATTCCCGCCACCTTCGCCATCAAGAAATACGACCGGGCCCCCTGCGTCCGGGCCTGCCCGGCCAACCTCAGCGCCCAGGGCTACGTGCAGCTCATCAAGGCCAAGAAATACCCCGAAGCCCTGGCCCTGATCATGGACCGGCTGCCGCTCCCCGGCACCATCGGCCGCATCTGTCCTCATCCCTGCGAGAGCGACTGCCGCCGCCAGCAGGTGGAAGAATCCGTGGCCATCTGCAACCTGAAGCGTTTCGTGGCCGACCAGGTGGACTGGAGCGCCCTGCCGGTGCCCGAAGTGGAAAAACAGGAAGGCGCGGTGGCCATCGTCGGCGCCGGCCCCTCGGGTCTGAGCTGCGCTTACCACCTGGCCCTCAAAGGCTACAAGGCGGTGATCTTCGAGGCCGCGGAGGAAGCGGGCGGCTGGCTGCGCTACGGCATCCCCGAATACCGCCTGCCCCGGAACGTCCTCCAGCAGGAAGTGGACTACTTAAAGCGTCTGGGCGTGGAATTCCGGTTCAAGACCCCCATCGGCCCGGGGCTCACCATCAACGACCTTCTCACCCGGGACGGTTTCCGCGCCGTCTTTTTGGGCGTGGGCTGCCAGGACTCCGTGCGCCTGCCGGTGCCCGGCTCCGACGCCCAGGGCGTCCTCTGGGGCGTGGAATACCTGAAGGAAGCTTCCTCCACCGGGGCTAACCCGGTGAAGGGCAAAAAGGTCATCGTCGTCGGCGGCGGGAACGTGGCCATGGACGTGGCCCGCACCGCCCGGCGCCAGGGCGCGGCCCAGGTGACCATCGTCTGCCTGGAGTCCCGGGAGGAGATGCCCGCGTCTCCCTGGGAAGTGGAAGAGGCGGAGCACGAAGGCATCGAGATCGTCACCCGCTGGGGCGTGAAGCAGATTCAAGCCGCCGGCGGCCAGGTCACCGGCCTGGAAATGAAGGCGGTAGAGCGGGTCTTCGACGAGCAGGGCCGCTTCTCCCCCACCTATTTTGAAGATAAGACCACTGTCCGCATGGCGGATGCGGTTATCATGTCCATCGGCCAGAAGGCCAACCTGAAGTTCATCACTCCCGAAGACAAAATCGAGCTGACCCCCCGGGGCCTGATCCAGTCCGACCCCGAGACTTGTGCCACGTCCCGGGAAGGCGTTTTTGCCGGCGGCGACGTGGTCACCGGCCCCTGGATCGCCATCGGCGCGGTGGCTGCCGGCCGGGAAGCGGCCCTCTCGGTGGAGCGCTATCTTACGGGCCAGGACCTGAAAGCGGACCGGGAAGCGCCCTTGCGCCCCATCCCCATGGATGAAGGCCACTGGAGCGAAATCCAGAAGGACATGGAAAAGAAGCACCGGGCCTTGATGCCTCACATGCCGGTGGAAGACTGGATCAAAAGCTTCAAGGAAATCAACCTGGGCTACACCGAAGAAGAGGCGGTGGCCGAGGCGGCCCGCTGCATCAACTGCGGGGTCTGCTCCGAGTGCCTCCAGTGCGTGGTGGCCTGCCAGGCCGGCGCGGTCATGCACGACCAGGGTCCCGTGACCAAGGATTTGAACGTGGGCGCAGTGGTCATGGCCCCGGGCTTCCAGGTCTACGATCCCACCAAGTATTCGGCTTATCATTACGCCAATTACCCCGGGGTGGTGACCAGCCTGGAGTTCGAGCGGATTCTGTCCGCTTCCGGCCCCTATGCCGGGCATCTGATCAGGCCCTCGGACCACATGGAGCCGAAAAAGATCGCCTGGCTCCAGTGCGTGGGCTCCCGGGACCTGAACCACTGCGACAACAGCTACTGCTCCGCGGTCTGCTGCATGTACGCCATCAAGCAGGCGGTGATCGCCAAGGAACACAGCAAGGATCCCCTGGACACCGCCATCTTCTTCATGGACATGCGGACCCACGGCAAGGAGTTCGAGAAATACTACTGGCGGGCTGAAGACGAGCACGGCATCCGCTTCCTGCGCTCCCGCATCCACACCATCGACCAGGTGCCCGGCTCCGACGACGTGCGCATCCGCTACCTGTCGGAAAACGGGGAAGTAAAGACCGAGGACTTCAACATGGTGGTCCTCTCCGTGGGCCTGGAGTCTTCGCCGGACGCCTTGAAGCTGGCCGACACCCTGGGGGTGGAATACGCAGCGGACACCCGGTTCGCCAAGACTTCCCCCTTTACTCCGGTGAGCACCAGCAAACCGGGGGTCTATGTCTGCGGCGTCTTCCAGGGTCCCAAGGATATTCCCCAGTCTGTCATGGAGGCCTCGGGCGCGGCCGCGGACGCGGGCGAACTCCTGGCCGCGGCCCGGGGCAAGGAACTGAAGGTGCGCGTCCTGCCCCCGGAAAAAGACGTGAGCGGCGAAGAACCCCGTATCGGCGTCTTTGTCTGCAACTGCGGCATCAACATCGGCGGGGTGATCAATATCCCCAAACTGGTGGAATACGCCAAGACCCTGCCGCATGTGACCTTCGTGGATGAAAACCTGTTTACCTGCTCGGCGGACACCCAAGACAAGATCCTGGCCGCCATCCAGGAGCACAACCTGAACCGGGTGATGGTGGCCTCGTGCAGCCCCCGGACTCACGCGCCCATGTTCATGGAGACCATCCGCCAGGTGGGGCTGAACCCCTACCTCTTCGAGATGGCCAATATCCGGGACCAGGATTCCTGGGTGCACATGCATGAGCCCGAGGCGGCCCTGGAAAAGGCCAAAGACCTGGTCCGGGGCGTGGTGGCCCGCCTGGTCAACCTGGAGCCGCTGCACAAGATGGACTTCCCGGTGACCAAAGCCGCTTTGATTATCGGCGGCGGCGTGGCCGGCATGGAAGCGGCCCGCTCCATCGCCAACATGGGCTTCCAGGCCTACCTGGTGGAAAAGACCGACAAACTGGGAGGCAACGCCTGGAACCTGGTGGTCAGCTCCCGGGGCTATAACTACCGGGGGTACCTGGAAGAGCTCATCGACGATGTTAAGAACCATTCCAACATCGAGATCATGTTCAATACCGGGATCAAAGACACCAGCGGTTTCGTCGGCAATTACCGCTCCGTGGTGACTACTCCCCAGGGCGACCGGGAACTGGAGCACGGGGTGACCGTCATGGCCACCGGCGGCCAGGCCTTGTCGCCGCAAGAGTACCTCTACGGCGAGCACCCCAATGTCTACACCGGCTTGGAGGTGGATAAGCTCATCGCCGCCAATGATCCCAAAGTGGCCCAGGCCAAGCAGGCGGTCTTCATCCAGTGCGTGGGCTCCCGGGAACCGGAGCGGCCCTATTGCAGCCGCCTCTGTTGCACCCACTCCGTGGAGAGCGCCATTGAGATGAAAAAGCTCAACCCGGACCTGGACGTCTTCATCCTCTACCGGGACCTGCGCACCTACGGGGAACGGGAGCTGCTCTACAAGGAAGCCCGGGAAAAGGGCGT
>DYJG01000261.1 GCA_020723225.1 Desulfobacca acetoxidans
ACAAGGGTTGGTCTTTCTTCAGGAAGATCTGATAATCTTCCAGTTCCTCGGCATCATCGAAGAACCACATGGTCATAGCTATCAGCCTTCAGCCATCAGCTTTCAGCGAGGATTTGGGCGGCTATCCCCAAAAATCCTTTTAACAGGATGTTTTTCACGAAAAACGGAAAACGAAAAACGGTCCTCAGAAATTTCCCAGGGAACAGGACCCTTCATCGCCTTCGTAGACCGGCCTGCCCTCGAAATTGAATTTTTCCCCCGTGTCATCCAGGGTCAGGGTTTCATAATTCTCATCCCAATGCCCCCACCGGGTATTGTCCCCGAAGGAAATGGCCCCCCGTCCCAAATGGTGGCAGACGACAATGGAACCCGCGTCTCCCGAAGGCGCCCGGAAAAGATAACTGGAAACGATGGCTTCCCCTTCTTGAGCGATGATCTTTTCCACAGCTTCAATGACCGGCTTTGCCGTGATGCCCATCGCCGCCATTTCCGGACGCCAATTATCCGGGGTCAGAGATCGTTTTTCCCAATAATGCAAAAGCATGCCTTTGAGTCCTTTTTCATAAGGTGTCACTAGTTTTATCTGAATATAAATTAACTAGCAATAATTGTTCCGAAATTGATCTGGACCACCCTCGCCGCCAGTCCTGCGTCTTCAGGTTTTGCCCGTGGCCCCGGGGCCAATTTTTAATTTTTCTTAATTAAATTTTATAATTGACAAACATAAAGTTTCCGACTAATATCGGACTCCCTTGGTGTCTAAAAATTAGACTAGAAGTTGGAGGAGATATGGCTAGGTCTAATTTTTCCAGGACTCCCTTCATCGATCTCGATCCGTTTGAATCCGAACAATTTCAACTGCGAATTTTTGAAAGCTTTGCCGACCCCCTGGCGGTTTACGACCGTAATTACCAAATCCTGAAAGTTAATCAGCCTTTGTTGAGATTCTATCAACGGTCCTCCGAGCAACTCCTGGGCCAGCATTGCTATCAGGTCTTTCATGGCCGCAGCGCGGTTTGCGAGGACTGCCACGTGGAGAAGGTCTTCGAGACCGGCAAACCCCAAAGGCGGGAAATGCTCATTACTTTGCCGGACGGCAGCCGGCGCCACTTCGTGGTCCATGCCTATCCGGTGAAGGATGACGGGGGCGCCATCATCCAGGCTCTGGAGCACGGCCGAGATGTCACTTATCAGAAAAATATGGAAAAGGAATTGCGCTCCGCCAAGCAATTTCGGGAAAACATCATCAATGCCATCACCGACAACCTGTTGGTCATCGATCCCCGTAATTACCGGATTATGCAGGCCAACAACTCCTTTCTGGGCCGGGTCGGGCTGGAGGCCGATAAAGTCCTGGGCAGCACCTGCCATGAGATTTTACTCAACCGGGAAAAACCCTGCGCTGCGGAAGGCCTCGATTGTCCGGTGGAAAAGTCCGCCAAGATTAAGCGAACCGCAATGGTTGATAAGGTCTACCCCGATGCCCGGGGAGAGGAGCGGGTTATGCATGTTGCCAGCTATCCCCTCTTGGACAGCCAGGGAGAGGTGGAGCTGGTGGTCCGCCTGGAGCGGGACGTCACCGAAAAGCGGACCATGGAGGAGGCCCTGGCCTTCAGGTCCCGGGAATTGCAAAGGACTCAGCATCAGTTGGAGACGCTGTTCGAAATTTCCCGGCAGATGAACGCCAAGGATTCTTTAGTCGAAATTATTGCTTCTTTGAAAGCCATAACCGAAGAGATCTTCCCCCAAGCCAATTCCCTGTTCTTGATCATGGACGTCAATCGCACGCATTTTCTGCATTTTGATGAAGGACTGGGCTATGTCATTGAAAAGCCGGGCCTGGTGGCGGAATTTATCCGGTTTTTAGGAACTCTTCAGGATTCCTGCATCATTACCGGCCGGGAGGATTCGACCCTGCCGTCCTTTCTAAATACCATTTCCGGGATTTTTCCCCACTGGTTCGGCATGCCGATCATAGTGGAACGGCAATGTATCGGGTTTTTTCTATTAAGTTCCCAAAGCTCCTTAGACTATTCCAACCAGGACCTGCAATTCATCCAGGCATTGGTGGATCAGACTTCGGGGCATATCCGCTCCCTGGTTTTGCATGAGTCCAAAATTAGACAGTTCCCCAGCCGGACCGCCAAGATTTGTCATGGAGAACTCATCGGGCAAAGCAAGAGGATGCAGGAGGTCTACGAACTCATCGACCTGGTGGCCGGTTCCGACGCCACGGTGCTGATTACCGGCGAAAACGGCACCGGCAAGGAGTTGGTGGCCCAAGCCATCCACCGCCAGAGCCATCGCCGCAAGGGGCCGTTCGTGGTGGCCAACTGCTCGGCCTATTCCCCCACCCTGCTGGAAAGCGAGCTCTTCGGCCACGAGAAGGGCGCTTTTACCGGCGCCATCCGCCAGAAGAAGGGACGCATCGAAAGGTCCCACGGGGGGACGCTCTTTCTCGATGAAATCGGGGATATCTCCCCGGCGACCCAGGTGCTGCTGCTGCGGTTTCTCCAGGACCATTATTTTGAGCGGGTAGGGGGAGAAAGAGCCATTGAGGCCAATGTCCGGGTGTTGGCCGCGACCAACCAGGATCTCCAGAAGGGGGTGGATACCGGAAAATTCCGGAACGACCTGTATTACCGTCTGAACGTCATCGCCATCCATCTCCCTCCGCTGCGGGAGCGGAAAGATGATATTCCCCTTCTTTGCCGCCATTTCCTGAGCAAATGCAGCGCCAGGGAGAAGAAGAGCATCCAGAAATTCTCGGCCAACGCCATGCAAGCCTTGATGGATTATGATTGGCCGGGCAATGTGCGCCAGTTGGAAAATGCGGTCAACCATGCGGTGATCATCGCTCAGGACGACATCCTCGGCAGACGGCATTTACCCCGCTTCCTCAAAGAAGTCGGGGATGAACCGGCTTCCACTTCCCTGTCGGATAATGAGCGCCGCCTAATTTTGAGGGTGCTCCAGGAAACCAACTGGAACAAGCATGACGCAGCCAGGCGCCTGGAAGTCACCCGCAGCACCCTTTATAGTAAAATCCGGCGTTACGGTTTGGAAAAGGTGATTAGCGCTTGAGAAGGAAGGTCCAAATTTAAACATTACGATTTTGATTAGATTATTGCGGTTTTCCCGGCGGTTCCTTATCGGGAAGAGTCCGATTTTATACATTTTATTAATAATTTAAGTAACCATATTTTTGCCGCAGGAGCCAAGGGGCCGAATTTCCGGCCCTTTTTTATTTTGGCAAAAATCTTGAATAAGTATCTTCGTCAGCGCACCAAAGGTGGGGCCGCGGTGCGCGGTCAACTTAAAATTTAAATTAACTCAATGTATCAACCACTTCAGTAGGAAAGGAGGTGAAACTTCCAAGGAAGGAGGCCCAAGGCGTCCAAAGGCTGTGTCCTGTTTTGTTTCTCTTTCCTTGCGTTTAAGGGCCTTTGTTTGTTGTGGTGATTTCTCCTAGGAGCAGTTTTTCCCTTCAGGAGGAACCTCGGTCTTCAAATCCCTCAATTCGTAATTCATTTTCCTTCAGGTCTGCAACAAAGGCTACTCCTATGACGCCAGATATGGGAGGTCAAAAGATGGCGAAAGAAAAACGCGACATTGAAATCAACAGTAGGGCCGATACCCTGCCCCTCATGGGGCCTGATGTTCGCCCCTGGCCCGTCACTCCCCCCCCATCGCCGGAATGGGTGATGGACAACATCTATGCCAAGCGCAAAGCCCAGGAATTCGGCAAATTCCTGGAAGACAACCTGCACTTGGATTTCGTCTTTGATAAACCGGAAGCCCTCCAGGGCCTGCGGGTGATGTGCAACGGCATCTGGCAGATCAGCAGGATGTTTGCCGCCAGCCTGCTGGGCGAACAAGGCGCGGAAGTGGTCTATGTGGAACCGCCCGGGGGCGACCCCTTAAGGCAGCTCACCCCCTTCGGCCGGGAAGAGTACATGCTCAAGGACAATGTCAACGGCGAGCCCTGCGGCCTGGACTTCCTCCACGAGTTCCGCAACGCCAAATCCACCACCCTGAACCTGGAAACCCCGGAAGGCCGGGAAATTTACAAGAGCATGGCCACGGTGATGGATGTCATCATCGAGGCCTGGCCCCCGGGCTACATGGACTCCTTGGGGATCGGCTACCGGCACCTGTCCAAGCTCAACCCCCGGCTAATCTACTGCTGGGTGGGGGAGCGGGGCCAATGGGGTCCCGGTAAGGATGCGGTCTCCAAACACGGCCAGTGGACCCTGGACCCTTTCTCCGCCGCGGCGGATTCCTGGATCCACAACACCGGCTTCCCCCCGGACCAGTGCCCCCGGGGCGGCAAGGGCGGCGACGTCATGCGCTCCGGCGCCTGGCTGCCCTCTTACGTCTGCGGTGAGCAGGCCGCGGTCAGCATCATGGCCGCCCTCTTCTGGCGGGATGGGACGAGCGGCGAAGGCCAGTTCATCGAGGTGACGGCGGCTGAGGCCCTCATGGACATCCTGGACTTTGACATCGGCTGGTACGGTTTCAACGCCAGCATCAAGGCCCGCACCGGCGCCTGGGACCCCAACCTCAACCAATATGAATGGAACCCCTGCAAAGATGGCTACATGATGATCGGCGGCCAGACCGACCGCCTCTGGTACCGCATCGGCATGTGCATCGAGCGGGAGCTCCCCGAGTTCGGCCGCC
>DYJG01000262.1 GCA_020723225.1 Desulfobacca acetoxidans
CGGTGGGCTGGAAGAGGTTGCGCCCCACGTTGCTCAACCCCGCCTGGTTGGGGAAGGTAAAGAGGCTGAGCTGGCCGGTGGCCACCGATCTGTTGTCAGGTCCGTAACAGGTGATTTTACCGCTGGTGTCGATGGAAGTATAAATGGTGGTGGTGGGAATGGTGAATTCCGGCTGCAGCCGGTCGCCGTTGGGAGTGGTGATGGCGCCGTCTTTGTCCACCTTGAAACTGCCGGCCCGGGTATAATATTCGGTGCCGTTGCTGAGGACCTTGTAGAACCCCTTGCCTTCAATGGCCAGGTCCAGTTCGTTCTCGGTGTGGACGTAATCCCCCTGGGCAAAGATCTTGTTGATGGCTATGGGCCTGGCCCCCAAACCTACCTGCATGCTGGTTGGCACCTGGCCGCCCCCGGGGAGTTCGCCTCCGGCCTGGCGGGTGGTTTGATAGACCAGGTCTTCAAAATCCCCCCGGCTCTTTTTGAAGCCGGTGGTGTTGACGTTGGCCAGATTGTTGGCAATGATGTCCAGCCTGAGTTGCTGCGTCCCCATGCCGGTGGCCGCTGACCACATTCCCCGAATCATTGCTGGTTATCCTCCCTATTAAAGCGTCCCGATCTCTTCAATGACCTTCCGGTCTTTGGCCGTGAAGGTGTCCAGAACCTTCATGTAGGCCTCAAAACTCCGATGCACGTTCATCAGTTGGACCATCTCGGCGGAGGGGTCGAAATTGCTTTCCTCGACTTCCCCCTGGCGCACCTTGGTATTGGGGGCGTCGGTTTCCTGCCCCGCCTGGGGGGTGGCGGCAAAATAACTGCCGCCTTGCTGAGCCAGGGCATGGGGGTTGGGAAAATCCACCACCGCGAACTGGTCTCCCAGGGATTTGTCCATGTGCACCCCGCCCTCATGATCCACGTAAAAATTCTGATCATTGGCGTTAAGAGAAATTGGTCCGCTCTTGCCCTGGACCAGGTACCCCTCTCTGGTCACCAACTGGCGTTCGGCGTTAAGCCGGAACTGGCCGTTCCGGGTATAGCGCACCCCTTGGGGCGTCTCCACTTTAAAATATCCGGGGCCGTCCAGGGCGAAGTCGTTTTCGTTGCCGGTGGTGTGGAAAGTGCCCTGGGTATGATCCCGGTGCCGAACGTTGAAAAAATAGGCGGGCGTTTGGCCCATACTGTCGGCCCCTTCGTTGGGGGCGTCTTGCCGCCAGAGGTGCAGCATCTCCCGTTTGAACCCGGGGGTGCTGGCATTGGCCATATTATGAGTGAGGAGCTCAAGTTCCTGGGAGGCCCGGGTCCCCATGTAAACGGCCTGGTTCCAACCTATTTGCTGCACCTTTGAACCTCCTCGCGCTTTGCTCCGGGCTATCCATGGCCGCTGACAACGCAACTTTGGCAATTCCTGATTGCAAAGGGGGTGCCAAATGTTAATTATTGGAAATTATTGGATAATATGGTTTTTAAGGGTGTCGTTGACCTCGATTCCCCGGAAAAAGTTGCCTATAAAGCCCAAAAAATTCAAAGTTAAGTAGATCTTGCGTCTTCCTTTGCGCCTTTGCGTCTTTGCGTGAGGCCTTTCTTTTGGCATCACTTACTTGAAAATTTCGAGATTTCCGGATATTATAAATCTACTTTGTTATTTCCAGGTGTGGTTGGTGAGCGGGGCCGCAGTCTCTTTTCCCCATAACTTCCGGCCCCCGACCTTTGATTTTTAAGTGCTGTTAACCCACCACGAAACCGACATATTGCCGGACGGCGCTTCCTGGCGGGAAGTCCTGCCGGCCCTGGCCCGGGGCCACCGGAAGATCTATCTTCAAGGCCTGACCCCGGCTGCGGCGGCGTATGTCCTGGCCCGGCTCTTTCAGAGGGCGCACCGCCCCTTTCTGGTCGTCACCCCCAATACCGCGGCCCACGAGATTTTTTATAAGGACCTGGCCTTTTTCGCTGCCGATATGGACGCGGCCGGGAGCGATCCCTGGCCCCGTCTGCTCCTCTTTCCGGCCCATGAAGTCCTCCCTTTTAAGGAACTCAGCTTCGACACCGACGTGAGCTGCGCCCGGGTGGGCGCGGCCTACGTGGCCCACACCTCCCGGGATCCCTGGTTCCTGGTGGCGCCGGCCGCGGCCTTGCGCCAAAAGCTGCCGCCCCCGGAAAGCCTGCAAGAGGCGTTGGCCTACGTGGTGGCCGGAGAGAACCTGGAACGGGAACCATTTCTTAACAACCTCCTGGAAGGCGGTTACGAGCGGCGGCCGGTGGTGGAGGAAAGGGGGGAATTCAGCGTCCGGGGCGGGGTCATCGATCTCTTCCCCCCCCTTTACGACCAGCCGGTGCGTCTGGAGTTCTGGGGCGACCTGGTGGAATCCCTGCGTTTCTTCGATCCGGCGTCCCAGCGTTCTAAGGGGTCCCTGGAGGAGTTGCTGGTGCTCCCGGCCAGCGAGGTGATTCTTAACACCCAGGCCCGGGAGCACGCCCTGGCCGGCCGCAAGCGCCGCCAGGACCCCCAGTTCTGGCAGAACGTCCAGCTCGGGCGGCACTTCCCCCGCATCGAACGCCACCTGGAAGAGTTTTATGAGCAGCCCCGCACCTTATGGGACTATCTGCCGGCGGACACGGTGGTGGTGGAGTGGGACCCCTTGAATCTCGCCCAGGATTTGCGGAAGCTGGAGGAGCAGGCAGCCGCGGAACATCAGGGCTGGTTGGATGAAACCCCCTGGGAGGAGCGGAGCCGGGAGCATGCCACTATTTTCTGTCCGCTCCTGCCCCTGGGAATGCCCGAGGATGCCGCGGAATTCGACTTCCACGCCGAGAAAAACGACGGCCTGGCGAGCGAGCTGGCCCGGGCCGGCGGCGAGGGGGGACGCCTGATCCCGGCGCTGGCGGAGCGCCTGCAAGAGTGGCGGCGGGGCGGGTTTCACACCATCCTGGTTTCTTTGAGCCGCCACCGGGCCGAGAGATTGGCGCAGCTCCTCCGGGAAGAGAAGCTGGACGCGGGCTTTTCTCTCAAGCCCTCCTGGGAGCCCGGCGGCGAGGTGGAAATCACCGTGGGGGAGCTGTCCGGGGGCTTCCGACTGCTCTCCGCGGGCCTCATCGTCCTCACCGAGGACGAGGCCCTGGGCTTCAGGCCCGAGCGGCGGCGGCGCAAGGAGTCGAAGCCGCCCCAGTTTCTCACCTCCCTGGCGGACCTGGAGGAGGGGGACGCCATCGTCCACCTGGACCACGGCATCGGTATCTACCGGGGTTTGGTCAAGCTCAACGTGGGTCCGGAGGTCAACGATTTCCTGGAAATGGAGTATCAGGGGGGAGACCGCCTCTATCTGCCGGTGGACCGTCTGCACCTGGTGCAGAAATACCTGGGGGTGGACGGCGTCCAGCCCAGGATCGAACGCCTGGGGGGAAAATCCTGGGAACGCGCCAAGAAAAAGGTCAAAAAGGCGGTGGAAAAGATCGCCCGGGAGCTGGTGGAGCTGTACGCGGCCCGCCGGGTGCTGACGGGCCATCATTTCTCCCCGCCGGACCCGGTGTTCCGGGAATTCGAGGCCGGCTTCGAATACGAAGAGACCTCCGATCAGCTCCAGGCCATCCAGGAAGTGGTGGCGGACATGACCGGGGAGAAGCCCATGGACCGGCTGATCTGCGGCGACGTGGGCTACGGCAAGACCGAAGTGGCCCTGAGGGCCGCGTTCAAGGCGGCCATGGACGGCAAGCAGGTGGCGGTGCTGGTGCCCACCACCGTGCTGGCGGAGCAGCACTTCGACACCTTTTCCCGGCGCCTGGCCCCTTATCCCCTGAAAGTCCAGGTTCTGAGCCGCTTCAAATCCCCGGCGGAGCAAAAAAACATCCTGGCGGACTTGGCCCAAGGCAAGGTGGACATCATCATCGGCACCCACCGTCTGGTCCAGAAGGACGTGGTCTTCCACGACCTGGGCCTGGTCATCGTCGATGAGGAGCAGCGTTTCGGAGTGAGCCAAAAGGAGAAGATGAAGGAATGGCGCCGCACGGTGGACGTCCTGACCCTCACCGCCACTCCCATTCCCCGTACCTTGCAACTCTCCCTGACAGGGCTCCGGGAGCTGAGCGTGATCAATACCCCGCCGGAGAACCGCCGTTCCATCCGCACCTATCTCTGCCACCCGGAGGGCGCGGTGATCCAGGCGGCCATCCGCCGGGAACTGGCCCGGGGGGGCCAGGTCTTTTTTGTGCATAACCGGGTGCGCACTTTAGGGATCTGGACCCGCAAAGTCCAGGAACTGGTGCCGGAGGCCCGGGTGGCCATGGCCCACGGCCAGATGCCGGAGCGGGAACTGGAAAGAATCATGCGCCGCTTCAGCAAAGGCGAGGTGGACGTCCTCATGTGCACGGCCATCATCGAGGCCGGGCTGGATATCCCCGCGGCCAACACCATTATCATCAACCGGGCCCATACCCTGGGGCTGGCCCAGCTTTACCAGCTCCGGGGCCGGGTGGGGCGGAGCCAAAACCAGGCCTACGCCTACCTGCTGGTCCCCGGGGAAGCGGGGCTGTCCACCGACGCCCAGAAGCGCCTGAAGGCCCTGATGGAATTCACCGAGTTGGGCTCGGGTTTCAAGATCGCCATGCACGACTTGCAGATCAGGGGCGCCGGCAATCTCCTGGGCCAGGCCCAATCCGGCCACCTGGCGGAGGTGGGCTACGAACTCTATCT
>DYJG01000263.1 GCA_020723225.1 Desulfobacca acetoxidans
TCTGATTAAACGGCGCTTTGAAGCTGGCATTGCGCCCGAACTGGACCTCCGCCAGGTGCAAACCCGGGTGGATTCGGCCCGGGTGGACGTCGCCCGCTATACGGAGCTGGCCGCCAAGGGTGAAAATGCCCTGAACCTGCTGGCAGGCTCGCCGGTCGAGGCTGAGCTGCTGCCGGGAGAATTGAGCGGGGTTAAACCGTTGCCGGACGTATCTCCCGGAACCTCCTCCGAAGTGCTGCTGCGGCGTGCCGATATTCTCCAGGCGGAGCACGTGCTCAAGGCCGCCAATGCCAATATCGGCGCGGCCCGGGCCGCGTTTTTCCCCCGCATTTCCCTGACCACTGCCGTCGGCACCGCCAGCGGCGACCTCTCCGGGCTTTTCCAAACGGGTTCGTTCGTCTGGAGTTATGCCCCCCAGATCGTGCTGCCGATTTTCGACGCCCGCACCTGGGCGGGGCTGACTGTGTCCAAGGTGGATCGGGAGATCGCGGTGGCCCAATACGAGAAGGCGATTCAGGGCGCCTTCCGGGACGTCGCCGACGCCCTGGCCCGGCGGGGAACCGTGGGGGAGCAGATGGAGGCCCAACAATCCCTGGTGGAGGCCAGCGCTAAAACCTATAAGCTCTCCAATGCCCGGTATGAAAAGGGAATCGACATCTACCTGAACGTGCTGGATGCGCAACGTTCTCTCTATGCCGCGCAGCAGGGACTCATCAGTATCCGTCTGGCGAAGCTCTCCAACCAGGTGCGGCTTTATGCGGTGCTGGGGGGCGGCGGCGACGGCAGAGCGCCGCAGGAAAGCAACTGATACCGGGTGTTACCCTCTGTTCTCTATGATTAAAAAATGCCTGATTTGGGCGAGACTCTATTTTAACCGCCCCCGGTCCCTGAATCTCCAGTCGAAGGAAAATTCCTGGGCGATGCATTGGAGCAGGGTGTGGGCCAGGTGGAGGTCCATGGTGCGCAGGATGTCGTATTCCTGGAGGGCTCCCATCCTGAGGCCTTTGTCGATATGGGCCATGCCTAAGGAGAAATGGGCCCGGGCGTAATCCGGCTTGAAGCGGATGGCGGTTTTAAAGGAGTCCACCGCGTCCTCGTAGCGGTCCAGCCGGGCCAGGGCCTCTCCCAGCCCGGTATGGGCCTGGTAGGAGTCCGGCTGCAGGCGCAGGGCCAGCTTGTAGGCGTCCAGCGCCTCCTCGTAGCGGCCCATCCCCGTATAAATCTCCCCCAAGCCGTAGTGGGCCTCGCTCCAGGCCGGTTCCAGGGCGACGGCCAGGCGGCAGGCTTCCAGCCCCTGGTCATATTGCCCCAGATTGCTGTAAGCCGCGGCCAGCTCCAGGTAGGCCCCGCCGTTTCTGGGATTGAGCCTGATGACCTGGTTCAGGGTGGCCGCGGCTTCCTGGTATTCACCCAGCAGATTGTGGGTCTGGCCCAGCCCCAGAAGGGCCGCGGCCGATTGGGGATTGATCTGCGTCGCCTGGCGGTACGCGGCCGCGGCTTCGGCAGGGTGATTGAGCAGGAGATGGGCGGCCCCCAACAGGAGCAATCCCTCCTCGTTTTTGGCGTTAAGGCGCAGGCCCCGATTTAACGCCTCCAGGGCGTCTTGAGGCTGGTCCATCAGGATATAGGCGCCCCCCAAGGCGTAGTGGGCCTCCGGGTAATCGGCCTGAAAAAGGATGGCCTGCTTAAAGGCCTTGACCGCCTCCGGGTAACGGCCCAGCTTGAGGTAGACCCGGCCCAACTGCAGATGGCGGGCGGCGTCGTCGGGCTTTACGAAAATCAGTTGTTTCAGAAGCTTGAGGGCTTTGTCATTTTTTTTCGCCCGGAGGTTCTCCTCCACCAGAACCGCCAGCTCCCGGGCCATCTCTTCGGTGCTGAGGGTGAACGCGGGTTTTTCCGGCTGCGGTTGCGATTGTGGTTGCGGCTGCGGCGGGGGCTGGGGAGTCTGAGGATGGGCCGGCGAAAACCCGAGAAGGAGCGCCAGCAACACCGCGCCGGTTAAGGCAAGTTTAACGGCCATTCATGGAGTCCTCAAAACATCATGAGTTCCCAGCCGCCTGAGGATGCAGGTATCCTCCTCCATCTGAAAGGTAAAGCGGTATCCCTTGGTAATTCTTCCCTCCCAGATGCCCCGGGGGTCCTGCATCTTTTTAATCTTTAGGGATATAATTGTCAAATTATTAACCATGAGCTAACCTTTTCTTTCGGAATCCGACCCGCTAATGTTTTTTGATTTTCTTGCCGATTTCCCAACTTTAGAGTAATAATAATTAATTAGATGACTGCGATGAAGTGTAAAAATGTTGACATCCTGGGAGTGCCGGTGGCTTCCCTTAACCTGGACGCCCTGGTGGCCCGGCTGGAGGAAATGATCCAGGCTCCCGGCTGCGCCTTTGCCTATGGGGTTAACGCCCATGGTTTGAACCTGGCCTGCCGCTACCCGGACTTCATGAAAGCGCTATTGACCGCGGACCTGGTCTATGCGGACGGTGCTTCGCTCCTGATTGCGGCCCGGGTTATGGGGGGGTATTTGCCGGAAAAGGTGGCCACTGCGGATGCCTGGCCTTTGCTGTGCAGCCGGGCGGTGGCCCGGGGGTACCGGTTCTTTCTCCTGGGGGGCGAACCCGGGTTGGCCGAAAGGGCCAGGGATCAGGCCCTGAAGGAATATCCCGGCTTGCAGATCGTGGGCACGCACCACGGCTATGTTGATCTGCGCGATCGCAGCCCCGTGGACCGGATCAATGCCGCGGCCCCCGACGTCTTGTGGGTGGGAATGGGCGAACCCAAGCAGGGGCTGTGGGTCGCGGCCTGGCGCCAACATCTTAAGGCCAGCCTGGTTCTCAACTGCGGCGGGATGTTCAAGATCGTGGCCGGGGAACTGGACCGCGTAGACCGCAAATGGCGGCAGCGCGGCTGGGAATGGTTGTACCGCCTCCGGCGGGAGCCGAAAACCTGGCGGCGCTACCTGTTGGGCCTGCCCGAGTTCGGCTTTAGGGTTCTGGCTTACCGGGCCCGGAAGGAGAGGGGCCTTTCCGCCGGCTAAAGGGGCATATTTACCGCAGAGACGCAGAGAGCGCAGAGAATACGCAGAGAAAAGACTTTAGCAAAAGGCACGAGAAACGAAAAACGGTTCAAGGCCCGGGCCACCCGAGCCGATTAAAAAATAATCGGGCCGTATAGTCTTATCTTTCTTGGAAGGCAAATGCCGAAGCGTTCTTTAAAAAAGATACCCGAAATCTCGGTGGTTTGCCCCACCTATAATTCCTCGAAGTTCATCATCCGGACCCTGCAAACCGTGGTGGACCAGGTGCAGCCGCCCGCCGAGCTGATTGTCTCGGATGACGGCTCCGCTGATAATACCGTGGAGATAATCGAAAAGTTCCTGGAAGATAAGCGGGTAAAGATTCCCACCCGCATCCTCAGGAATCCCCATCGAGGGGTGGCGGCCACCCGCAATGCCGGCATCCTGTCGGCTTCCAAGGAGTGGATCGCGTTCCTGGATTCGGATGACTTATGGCTGCCGGAGAAATTACAAAAAGTATCGGAGGTTATTCGGAAGTACCCGGACGTTAATTTTATTTACCACAACCAGGAGCGTTTAAGAGTTGATGGAAGAAAAGAATTGTTTGACCATGAAGCAAAATATCAACCTGATATTCCACTGATTAACCAATTATTTAAGATGGATATTTTTGCCACTTCGGCAGTGACGTGCAAAAGAGACCTGCTGATAAATGGGGGATTGTTTAACAGCGGCTATGTCTGTTGTGAAGATTATGAATTATGGATCAGATTGGCGCCTAAGATAAAGCTGCACGCCATGAAAGACATTCTGGGTTATTATATTCTCAGAGCGGAGAACCTTACCTGCACTAAATTAGAAAGAACCATGCTCAATGATATTCACATAAAAACCATACATAGAAACATGGTAAGCCGCAGTGTCTATCTTTTTGGGGTTTTGATAGCGATTGCCCACTATATTTTCGAGAAGTCGGGAATCAGAAGATATCCGGCCCTGGACAATCTGATCAGGAAATTCGCCCAATTAGTCAGGAAACTTTAACTGCTTCACCATATCGTATGTTTTGACGGAAACCATTTATGCGTATCGCCTATCTGGCCCGGGTCCTGCCGTGCCTGTCTGAAACCTTCGTAGTCAGAGAAATCGCGGCCCTGCGCCGCCTGGGCCTGACAGTCAAGCCCTTCAGCATCCATGCTCCTGAGGCGGTTTGCAATCCGGAAATTCCTGGCCTGCCCGAAGAAGTGGAAATGCTGGTCCAACCCCGCAACCCCATGTTCTGGCTGGCCCATCTGGTCTTTGCCCTGGCTTGGCCCCGCCGTTATTGGGGCTGCCTGTACGACCACGTCCTGCGGGACCGGTTTCATCAGGGCAAGTTCCGGCTCCGCTGGCAATACTTCGTGGTGGCGCCCTTTGCGGCCTGGCGGCTGCGCGCGGCCAAGATCGACCACGTGCACGCGCATTTTTCCAACGCCTCCGCCACCGTGGCCATGATGGCGGCCAAATTGGCGGGCATCACCTTTAGTTTTACCATCCACTCCTATTATGAAGTCTTTGTGGATAACCTGCTGCTCCCGGTCAAACTTCTGGCCGCGGCCGCGGTGGTGAGCATCAGCCAGTTTTACATCGACCAGGTGAAACGGCTC
>DYJG01000264.1 GCA_020723225.1 Desulfobacca acetoxidans
ATCTTGTCGGGCTTTTCTTTATAGAATTTGTCCACCTCACCGATGACCTGCCCCAGGGTTTTGCTCTTCAACTCATCGGTGAAGGCCTGGGAAACGCACATGGCCCTGCCGGACCCACCCATGGCGGTTTCAAAAGCCGCCATGTTCAGAACGCCTTTGACATAGGCCACCTTAATTTCCTGGCTGAATTCCTTCCAGTGGCTGCCATCCCAAGCCAGTGGCGGCGCGGCGGCCAGCGCTCCGGTGGCTAAAGCCAGGAGCATGGCCAGCCCCAAAATGCCAACTTTCCCCTTAAAGTTCATCACCGATCCTCCCTTGACCTTAAAATATCAAGGCACTCCGCGGTTATCCTTCGTCAGGGCCTGCCTGCTGCTGGGTCTCGGCAGGGGGCTTTTTCTTACTGGTCTTTTGGCCGCTGGTCTTTTGGCCGGCCTTCTGGTTCTTCTTTTTAGCCACCGCCTGGGATTTCTTGCCGGCCGGTTTTTTCTTTGTCACCCCTGATTTGCTGCTTTTACTGGTTTTGCTGCTTTTGCCGGCCTTGGGCTTGGCCTTTTTTACTTCCGACTTCTGGGGGGCGGCGGGCTCTTTGGCGGCTTCCGCATTCTGCAAGGGTTTCTGGCCTTCCAGGAGGGGTGAGACCGGCGGCGGGGCCACCTCCTTCTGGGCCCTTACCGGGCCTGGGAGGCTGAGGGCAAAGAACCCTGTCATGGCTATGGCGAGCAGTTTATTCATCATCGTCCTTCATACCGGCAGCCCCGGAACGCCTACCTCGAAGGTTCTCCGGAGCCCCAAAATTGCGCCTCGGTTCCGCGCTGGCTATTCCTCCGCGGGCGGAGCCTTTTTCTTCTTGGGCTTCTTGGTCGTCTTGGTTTTCTTGGCCGGCTTCTTATTCTTGGTCTTCTTCTGTGCTTGTGCTTTGGATTTGGGTTTGGCCTCCTCCGACTTCGCCTCCGGAGCTTTGGGGGCCGCAGGCGTCTCCGCTTTCGGCGCGGCGGGGGCCTGCTTCTCCATCATCGGCGGGGTAGCCGGAGCCTTCTCCTCTTTCTGAGCCAGGGAGGCGCCCTGGAGGCTCAACAGGAAGACTCCGGCAGTGGCGATGGTGACCATTTTCTTCATGTTTATTCTCCCCTTAAAAAAGTTAATCAGGACTTTAATAAAGTTGGTGGCGGTGCAGGGATTCGAACCCCGGACACTGCGGATATGAGCCGCATGCTCTAACCGACTGAGCTACACCGCCATTAGTCTTGAAATATATTAGGCATCACCCGGTCTGTCAATAAAATTGCTCCCAGGGCGATTCCCGGAGCTGCCGGAAAAGCGGACAACCCGCGGAGTTGGAAGACATCCCCCAAATTCTCCGCCATCTCCTGCAAATCCAGGTTCCCCTTTTTCCCCTTTAACTTTATGATTCACCTCAGCGTCTAATGTTAGTAAGATGCGACTCACATTTTCCCGGCCGTCCCAAAAAAATTCCACTCCTTAGAGGACCTTTATTCCTCGACACTGCCGTGCACCTAACCCAAGGTAGGGAGAAAGATGAAAAAGCCGCTGGTTTCCGCGTTCATTTCCTTATTATTGCTGGCCGTCTGCTGCCCCTCCGGGGCCCGGTCCCAAAGTTCCGGCCCGGAGCGGGCGCCGGGTCCGGATAAGACCCTGTCCCCTTACTTTCTGGTCAAGACCGATGATCCGGATAAGGACCTGCTGCCCCTTAAATCCACCCAGGCCGACGTTAAGATCTCGGGGGTGGCGGCGGAGGTGAAAATCACCCAGGTCTATCAGAACCGGGGGAAGAAAACCCTGGAGGCCATTTATGTCTTTCCGGCCTCCACCCGGGCCGCGGTGCACGCCATGCGCATGACCGTGGGCAACCGGGTGGTGGAAGCGAAAATCATGGAGCGGGAAAAGGCCCGGGAGACGTATGAGCAGGCCAAGAAGGAAGGCAAGACCACCTCGCTTTTAGAGCAGCAGCGGCCCAACGTCTTCCAGATGAACCTGGCCAACATCCTGTCCGGCGACGAAGTGAAAGTGGAGCTGAACTACCTGGAGCTGCTGGAGCCGGAAGACCGGATCTACGAGTTCGTCTTCCCCACGGTGGTGGGGCCCCGCTACTCCAACATGAAAGCCGAAGGCGCGCCCGCCGCGGAACGCTGGGTGAAGAACCCGTACCTGCACCAGGGCGAGGCCCCTCACTTCAGCTACGATTTGGCCGTGGAGATCAACAGCGGCCTGCCCATCAGCAAACTCTCCAGCCCCAGCCACGAAGTGGAGGTGAAGTATCCTTCCCCCAACGCGGCCAAGGTCAGCCTCAAGGACCCGGCCGCGGCCGGGACCAAGGATTTCGTGCTGCGCTACGCCCTAGCAGGGGATAAAATCCACAGCGGCCTTATGCTCTATCCAGGGAAGGACGAGAATTTCTTCCTGCTGATGCTGGAGCCGCCGGGCAGGGTGCAGGCGGAGGCGGTGGTTAAAAGGGAATATATCTTCATCGTCGATATTTCCGGCTCCATGCACGGCTTTCCCCTGGAGACCACCAAGGCCCTGATGGATGACATCTTCCAGGGACTCAAGCCCCATGACTTTTTCAACGTGCTGCTGTTTGAGAGCGCGCCCGCGGTCCTGTCCGCATCCGGGTCTCTGCCGGCCACCGCGGAGAACAGGAAGAAAGCCGTGGATTTCATCAAAGGACAGATGGGCGGGGGCGGCACGGAAATTTTGACGGCCTTGAAACAGGCCCTGAACCTGCCCCGGACGCCGGACACCTCCCGCATCGTGGTGGTAGCCACGGACGGCTACGTGCACGTGGAGCCCCAAACCTTCGAGCTCATCCGCCAAAACCTGGGCGCGGCCAACCTCTTTGCCTTCGGCATCGGCAAATCGGTCAACCGCCACATCATCGAGGGCATGGCCCGGGCCGGCCAGGGCGAGCCGTTCGTAGTCCTGAACCCCGGGGAGGCCCCCAAACAGGCGGACAAATTCCGGAAATACGTGGAAAGCCCCCTGTTGACCAACATCAAGGTCTCCTTTGAAGGCTTCGACGCCGGGGACCTGGAGCCTTTGGCCCTTCCGGACCTTTTCGCCCAGCGTCCCCTCACCCTTTTGGGCAAATACCGGGGCAGCCCCGGGGGGACCATCGCGGTTACCGGGACAACTGCGCAAGGGAAATTCGAACAGAAAATCAAAGTGGCCACGGACCAGGCCGGCCCCGATAACGCCGCACTGCGGCTGCTCTGGGCAAGGCACCGCCTCATGCGCCTGGCTGACCTGCACAGCCTGGAAAGGGGGAAAGACGAGGCCCGCGTAAAGGAGATCACCGCCCTGGGCCTCAAATACAGCCTGATGTCCCCCTTCACCTCCTTTGTGGCCGTGGACCAGGTCAAGCGGGCCGACGGCACACTGGTCACCGTCAAGCAGCCCCTGCCCCTGCCCGAAGGGGTGAGCGACCTGGCCGTGGGCGGGTTCGCAGCCGGCGGGCGCAAAGCCAAGGCCATGAGGCCCGGGGTCATGGCCTCCAGGGGGGAGATCGGCATGAGAGGGGCTCCGGAAAGGTATGTCACCCAGCTTCCCCCCAGCCCGGCCCTGAGCCCGGAGCCTGTTCCCACTACGCCCGGCGTCCCTGCCCCTGCGGCCCCGGGAGTGAAAATCAATATTCAGGTGACCCAGGCGACCGGCCCTCTGAGCCAAAAAGCGGTGAAAGAAGCCCTGGAGGCCGAGCTGCCCAGGCTGACGGCCTGCTGCCAGGATACCCTGAAGACCGGGATCAAGTTGCCGGCAGCGGTGACTCTGACCTTTAAGATCGGCCCGGGGGGCAAGGTGAGGGGCCCGGTGCTGCCCAAGCTGCCCCTGGGTTATGAAGCCCTGACCAAGTGTCTGGGCCAGGTGATTGAGGGCCTTGCCTTCCCCGATCCCGGGAAGAAGACCGCGGTAGTGACGGTGAAGCTGGCGCTGGAATAGGGACCAGGGGCCAGGGGTCAGGGGCCAGGCGTTTATCTATACTGGCCACTGACCACTGGCCACTGCTTGCGTCTTTCTTTGCGCCTTTGCGTCTTTGCGTGAGGATATCTTTCAGGACATGATGATGCCGACGATGGCGGCGAAGCTATTCACCAGGAAATCCGGCTCCGCGGCCGCCACCGCGGCCGGTTCCCCGTAGCCGTAGGTGACCCCCAAAGTCAGGGTCCCCGCGCCTTGGCCCGCCAGGACGTCCCCGGGTTTGTCCCCCACCATGATGGTGCGCGCCGGGTTGCCTTGCACTTCTCTGATCAGGGCCAGGAGCGGCTCGGAGGACGGCTTCAGGGGCATATCTTCGCTTCCGCCCCGGACCGCGGCAAAAAAGGGAAAGATGCCCGTAACCCGGAGCACGGCTTCGGTGAGGCTCTGGCGCTTGTTGGAGAGCACCGCCAACTTCTTGCCCTGGAGCAGGGGCAAGGTTTCTTTGACCCCGGGATAGAGGCGGGTGAAATCCCCCGTGTGGCCACTGTAATAATCCAAATAAAGCTCGAAGGCCTCCTCCACCAGACTTTCCCGGCCCGGACCCAGGAAACGCTCTACCAGCTTCCGCTCCCCGCCGCCGATCATCCCTTTGATGGCCTCCGGCGAGTGCTCCGGCAACCCCAGCCTGCGGCAGGCATGGTTGGCGGCAGTGGCAATATCCGGCAGGGAATCGGC
>DYJG01000265.1 GCA_020723225.1 Desulfobacca acetoxidans
ATCTGTGTTTATCGGCGGTTAAATATTAACCGCCGATGCACGCCGATAAACGCCGTTCATCTTAAGGTTTGTCGCTAGAGAAAGCGAACTTTGTATAAGGGGAATTTTCAATCGTTTATAAAATCCCCCCTGCCCCCCTTTAGAAAAGGGGGAGATTTTTCCTGGCATATCCTTTCGCGGCTGATTCCAGATGATGCCTGAAAAAGGTTTGGAAATGACTGGTAACAGCTTCAGTTTCCTCTCTTGGTCGCCCATCCGTCGCGGCAAAATTTTCGCATTGCAGACTTTTTGACGGCCTGTTCGCAGCTTAAGCAACTCTTCCTCCCACCTTTCTCTTTCTTTCCTTGGCGGTCTGGCGTCTCCAAATTTCTCCGGCTGACAAGGCATTTGCGACCTTGTGAAAAGGTTATCTTGCAAAAAGGCCGGGGGCCTTGGGCTTCTGGCTCAAACTTTGCAACCCTTGCCGTTTAGAACTAATTATTTATAGGGGGGAATCATGAAGGCCCTGGTCTCAGTCTTGGTGGAAAGTCCCTTCTACTTCACGATGCCCTTGGGGGATCGCTATGATCTGGTAAGGAGGCTGCTGCATGGAGAGAAAGAGATGGATTTAAGCGCCATGAACCTGAAATTGGACGAATTCCTGAATATTAAAAATCAACCCGGATAACGCGCCGGCCTTTTGACGGTGCGGCTTTATCCGTCAAATCGGCGGCGGGTCTGACAACCGGCCCTCTACCCGAGGAGAAAGAAATGGAAACACACGATTGCCCCCAAAACCAAATGGATTGCCGGCATAAGACCCCGCTCTGGCAGACCCGGATGACCATCATTCCCGAGACCATAGGATTCTTGATTTCCTGCGATATGCGGCTGATGCCCATGGGGGAATTCCTGCATGTGGCCAAGATCATGCATCAGGCCGCGGTGGATTACCTGAAGGAAGAAGGGATTATTCTGGAAACCCGGGTGCCGGGATTGAAGCTGGTTAAAAGCTAGACCTGGAGTGGTGAATTTATCCTGACTTTTTTGGCGAGGACCACCCCCATGTTTTCTCAAGCCGCTCTTAAGGGGTCAGGATCAGGGGCAAGGGACCAGGGACCGGTTGAATTTGAATATGTTCAACTGCCCTGGCCCCTGACCCCTGATCCCTGACCCCCTTCTTTTACTTCCCGATAAGTTCCTTGATTTCTTCCCGGCCGTGCTCCATTTCCCGGACCTGTTCCTCATCCAGCCTCAGGAGCATGGTCTGAAATTCGCCCACGTGGGTCTTTTCTTCCTTGGCGATATCCAGGAAGACCTTCTTGATGTCGGCGTCGTCGCTCAGGGCCGCCAGTTGCTCATAAAGGTTGATGGCGTCCAGTTCGGCGATGATGGCGATGCGCAGGAGTTCCTGGTTCAGGTTTTCTTTGGATAATTTGCTCAAATCCGCGGGGATGGTGGATAGCATGGCTCACTCCTTGGAATTCGGAAATTGGTGGTGATTACGGTTTCTTGAGGCAAAGTAAGCACGCCGGTCCCAAGCGTCAAGAGAATAATGGCGGGGGGAATCTCGTTGAGGGCTCGGGCGCGTCCCGTGGGCGCTAAATTAATGGACAGCCTTTCCGCGTCCTGTTATTTTTTAGTGGGAATCAAACTTCAACAAAAAGGTCCGGGATGATATGGCCGAGCCTGCCCGGGCGGGACCTCAGGGCCGGCCTCTGCTGCGCGCGGTTAAAATTATTTAACAAAAACACAACCGCCGCGCCGGATTTTCCGGCCCCGGGTGTTATTATTAACGTAGAGGTTTTTCCAAGGAGTAAGCGCAAGTGAAGACCACATGCAAACAGGCGCGGGAACGGCTGTCGGCCTGGCTGGACGGCGAACTGGAGGCGCAGGAGCGCCGGGAGGTGGCCGCGCACCTGGAGATTTGCCCGGAGTGCCGGGGGGAACTGGCCCTGCTTTCCCGGCTGGACGCGGCCCTGGGGACCCTTGAGGCCCCATTGCCGCCCCGGTTGCCCGAGAAGGTATTGGAGCGTCTCCGGCCCCGGCGCCGCTACTGGTGGCAGTCCCTGGCCATGGCCGCGTCCCTGGTCCTGGGCATTGCCCTGGGAAGCATCCTGGCCCGGGACTATTATCCTTACGCCACCGCCAACGGCGAAGGCGAAGTCCTGGCCCTGGAGGAGTTCCATGACTTTCCCGAGGGGTCCCTGGGCGCGGTGATGGTTTCCTACCAGGGGGATGAGATAAACGGCTCATGAAGCGGAACTGGTTATTATATTTAGTTATTTTTTCTCTGGCCCTCAATTTCGGGACCATCGGCGCGTTTGCCTATCTGCGGTATCAGGACCGCCAGGCGGTTTTCGGCAAGGAAGCACCGGGGCCTCTGGGCTTGCGGGACATGTGGCTGGCCCTGAACCTGGATCAGGAGCAGCGCCAGACCCTGCGCCGCTTGGGGGCGGACCATCGCCACCGGGTGGCTCAACTGCGCCGGGAGATGGCGAGTAAGCGCCTGGAATTGTTTGAATTGCTCAAAGGGGAGACACCCGACCGGAGCGCCATCCAGGCCAAGATCCGGGAGACCAGCGCCCAGCAGGGACGGCTGGAGGAAGAGGTGGCCAATTTTCTCCTGGAGTGCAAAAAGCACCTGAAGCCGGAGCAGCACGCGGCCTTTGTGGCCCTGGTGGAACGACGGCTGTGCAGCCCCCGGGGGGACCCTTGCGGCCCCCTGATGGATCCCCGGGGACCCCGCGGCGGCGGTCCGGGACGGGGCCGCGGTCCGGGGCCGCACGGCGGTCCGCCGCCACCGCCCGAGGAGCGCTGAGAAATATTGCATTTTCGATGAGTAATGCATTTAAGGAGGATCAAAAAAGAATGAAGATTAATAAAATGCTGCTTGCCGGATTGGGCTTGGCTTTGGCGGGAACCATGCTTTGGGCGGACCTCAGTTGGGCCCAGGGCCGGGGCGGCGGCCGGGGCGCAGGGTGTCCCTGGAATCAGACCGCTCAAAACACCTGGCAGGGACAGGGGCGGGGGCAGGGCAACCCCAATTGTCCCAACTATCCCGGATTCCGCCGCTCCCAGGGCCAGGATCAAGGCCCTTATGCCCAAGGATCTCAGGGGCCTAGAGGCCCCCGGGGCAGAGGGATGAACGCCCCGGTTAATAACCCCGACGTCAATCAATAGCGCTTCTTCGAGAGTGGTTAAGGCAACGGGGAGAAACAGGGGGGAAGGCCCCTGTTCCTCCCCTTTTTTTCGGAAAAAAATCCTGGAAAGGAAAGTCCGGCTGCGGCTTATGCCCGGCTGGGCCACCTGACGGCCTTTTCAGGATTCGACATCCGCCCCGCCGGAGTCCCCTTGAAAAAAGGAAGAGGATGCTTATAATAAATTATGTTGATAAGGATTCTAAGGAACAGGCTATCAAAGGAGAACGTAACATGAAGAATAAAAAACGGCTGTTTGCCGGTTTGGCCTTGGGCCTCGCGGGCGCCATGCTCTGGGCGAATCTGAGTTGGGCCCAGGGCGGCGTCTGCGGCGCGGCCCAACCTCCTGCCGGGGGCGTCTGCCAGGTAGTGCCGGGGCAGGGCGCGGTGTGCACGGTCACCCCGCCGCCTAATTGTCCCCCCGTCAAACAGCAGGACGCCCAGGGCCAGGGGAGTGAAGGGCAAAAAGCCCCGGAACCTGCGGCCAACCAGCCGAAAACCGACAAATAACCCTTTTCGAGCCGAAAAGAAGGGGAAGGGGCGAACAGCCCCTACCCCTTCTTTGTTTCGGGTATCAGTTAGGGAAAGCCGGGCTGACGGCCTTCCCGGACTTAACCGGTTTAACCGCAGGTATCCCCGCAGCTGCTGGAACTGCAACTGCAGCCGCAACTGCTCTGCTGGGTGGGATGATCGGTGATGCCGGCCACCTTGATGGTGAACACCAGGGTCTTGCCAGCCAGGGGATGGTTGAAGTCCACTTTGAACTTGTCTTCGCCCACTTCCAGGACCTGGGCAGGCATGGGACCCCGGGGGCTGGAGAATTGGAGCATCTGCCCCACTTCTACCTTGTTGCCGCCCAGGATCTCGGTGGAGAATTCCCGCTGCATGTCGTCCCGCCGCTCGCCATAAGCCTCATCCGGAGGTAAAACCACCTGCTTTTCTTCATCGATGGCCATGCCCATGACTGCGTCATTGAAGCCGGGGATAACCATGCCGCCGCCCGCCTGGAACTCCAGGGGGGCCCGGCCCTCGCTGCTATCGAAGACGTCGCCGTTTTCCAGGGCGCCGGTGTAATGCACCTGCACGTAATCGCCAGTTTTTACTTTTGTCATTGAAAGACTCCTTTTAGAGTTGGTGCGGGAAGAACGGCGCCGGCAATGAGCCTTCGTCAGCCTGAGCCGCCAAAATAGCCGCGGCAGGCCAAAAAGCGGCCGTCCCGCAAATATACCGTGGCCGGTTAAGTGGTCCGGAACTCGAAAAAAGGCCGGGAAGCTGCGCCCCGGCCTCCGCAAGGATAAGAGACACCTGACCCTAGATTTTCACCACATTCTGGGCCTGGGGCCCTTTTTTCCCTTCCACAATCTCAAATTCCACTTCCTGGTCCTCTTCCAAGGTACGGAAGCCCTCAGAAATGATATTGCTGTGATGCACAAAGACATCCGGACCGCCTTCCTGGGAAATAAAC
>DYJG01000266.1 GCA_020723225.1 Desulfobacca acetoxidans
CTTCATCCCGCCCCACCAGGACCCGCCAATGGTAGATGCCCCCCGGGCTGTGGGCTTCCAGGGGCAGGACGGTAAAAAACCTGATCTGCTGGGGTTCGCCGAAAAAGTACTTATTGGCCTCTTTGACCTCTTTGATGCCTAAGGCCGCGGAACTCAAGCTCCTTTCCAGGAAGCTCTGGCCCACCCGCAGTTCCTGGAGATTGGCCGCGGCGTCCTGCCCCCGGCGCACCGCCTTCAGACTCAGGTTCAAGGAGGAAAAGGCCACCAGGCTCAGCAGGGTGACCAGGGACAGGGCCAGCATTAGCTCCAAGAGAGTAAAGCCTGCGCTGGCCGGATTGAATTTCCCTTTCATGTTTAGCGCTCAGGTTCGAATAGTTCCAAGTTCCAGGTTCCAAGTTCCAAGTCTAACGAGGTCAAAGTTCAAGGTTCAAGGTTCAAAGTTATGTAGGTACAGCGCACCATTAAGTTTCCCGCCCTCCCTGATCCTCGCTTGAGCTGAAGGCCCATGAACGTTTGCCGCTTTCCAGCCTGTACGAGACACCCTTCCAGAGCAGTCGTTCATGATCCGTCAGCTCTCTCAAAAGGATGAAAAATTACAGAGAACGGGCATCTCGTCTACCGTTTCAGCTTGCTAACCTTGAACTTTGAACTTTGAACCTTGAACTTTTCCTCACAGGAACTTGGAACTATCTTCTAAGACTTCTTCTGCACCGTCGTCCTCAAAGTCTGAAATTCCACCGATTTGGTTTTCCCCCGTTCCTCCCAGTAGAGGGTCACCTTCAGCAAGCTGCAAACCAAAATCTTATCCTGGGGGCCGTAGGGGGCCTGGAATTGCGGTTCCAGGCTCACCTGGTAGGCAAATTTCCCGTCTTTGCCGCTGAAGTTTCCCCGGGCCAGGTCCTTTTCCCCGAATTCCTCGAGGATCTTTTGCGCGGCCAGCACCGCCTGGGTATTGGTCCGGGAGGCCTCCTGGGCCCGCAGGGCGGAGGCTAACACCTGGATGACGGCGAAGAGCACCAGGCCCATCAGGGCGGTGGCCACCAGCACCTCCAGGAGGCTGAACCCTTCTGCTCCTTCTTTCCTGGCCCCGAATTTTTGCCGGTTCATGACTTTGCAGGCTTGAGGCTGACTTTGCCGGTAATGATTTCCACGTCAAGGACCTGGCTGACTCCGCCCTTGTCGGTCAGCACCAGGTAGCCGCCGCTGGAGCTGCCGTCCCCGTAAAAGGCGATATAGCCCTGCCGGCCTTCCCGATCCTGCCAGACCAGGTGTGCCTCCCCCACCCGCATACTCCGGGATAATTCCCCCGTCTTGGACGTCCCTTCCAGGCGGTAGCGCCCGGCGCCCAGGTCGAGGAAGACCCGCACCCGCTGGTGCCTGCTGGCCGCCAGGCTGCGGGCCGACCTGAGGGTGGTCATCAACTGCCGCAGGCTGGCCTTCTCCCGCTCCCGGTGCCAGGTGCCGTACATGGTGGGCGCCACCAGGCCCATCATCAGGGTAAGGAGGGCCAGGACCATCACCAGTTCCAATAAGGTGAAGCCCTGTTCCCTCCGTTCGGCAAAATTCCGGGTTCCGGGTTCCAAGTTCCGTGTCCTGTTGCCCGACATCCTCAACTGGAAATGTCGGCGCTCTCCCCTTCACCGCCCGGTTGGCCGTCGGCCCCATAGGACGAAATGTCATAGGGACCTCGCTCGCCGGGAAATTTATAGATGTAATCCCGGCCCCAGGGGTCCTTGGGGGCCTGTTTAATATAGGGTCCGGCCCAATTGGGGACGTTATCCGGACGCTGGTACAGGGCCTTGAGGCCCTCCTCCTCGGTGGGATAGCGGCCCACGTCGAGATAATACAGGTCGATGGCGGTTTCCAGGTTCTTGATATCGGCCTGGGCGATCTTGGGTTTGGCCTTCCCCATCACCCCCATCAACCGGGGCGCCACCATGTAAGCCATCATGCCCAGGATGGCGATGACGATCATCAGCTCGATCAAGGTAAAACCGGCGGAGCGTCGGTCTTTTCTTTCTTTTTTGCTCAAAGCGGCTATCCTCCCGGTTAGAAAGAAATCTCGTACAGGTTCAAAATCGGCATCAGCAATGAGACGATAATAAAGGCTACCACCAGAGACATGGTGAGGATCAGAACGGGCTCCATCAGGGCCATCAGCCGCCGCACCGCGCTGCGGGCGTCCCCTTCCAGGGAGTCGGCCGCGGCCAGGAGCATCTCTCCCAGGTGGCCGGTTTCTTCGCCGATGGCCACCATCTGCAAAAACAGCTCCGGCAGCAGCCCCACCTTTTTGAGCATCGCCGACAGGGGTTGCCCTTTTTCCACTTCGCTCTGCACGCCCTCCAGGGCCTTGGCCATGTAGCGGTTGGGCACCGAGGTGGTCACCACCCTTAATGCGGCCACCAGGGGCACGCCGTTGTTCAGCAGGGTCCCCAGGGTCTTTGCAAAAAAGGCCGCGGAGATCCGCTTGGTCAAGTCCCCCACCAGGGGCGCCCGCAGCTTGGCCCGGTCCACCGTCATTTGTCCTTTGGGGGTGCGCAGCAACCTGATCAGGATCAAGGCGGCCACCCCGGCCAGCATCCCGCCCACCCACCAGTAGGCGCGGAAGGCGTTGCTGAAGGAAAGGAGCAGGCTGGTGCTCCAGAAAAGCGTCTGGCCCATCTCCTTGAAAAAGGATTCGAACCGGGGCACCACATAGACCAGCATGAAGACCACGGAGAGGCTGCCCACGCAGGCCAAAATCATGGGGTAGATGAGCGCGGTGGTCAGATAGCTGCGGAACTCGCTCACCGTCTTCAGGTATTCGCCCAGCCGGGCCAGGGCCACTTCCAGAAAGCCGCCGGTCTCCCCGGCCTGCACCAGGCTGACGTACAGGGGCGAAAAGGCCCGGTGGCGGCTCAAGGCCTCGGAGAGGCTCTTGCCGGCCTGAAGGTCCCGGAGCACCTGGCTGATCACCGCCTTCATGCCTTTGCCGCCGGTCACCTCCAGCAGGGCCTGGAGGCTGCGCTCCAGGGGCAGGCCGGCTTTGAGCAACGCGGCCAGCTCGTTGGTAAAATGGACCACCTCCCCCGGTGAGACTCTCCGGACCCGGGCCCACTTCAGGCTGAGCTGCCATCCTCCCGGCTTCGCCTCCTCGGTGCCGATGCGCAGAGGAATCAAGCCCCCCTGCTGCAGGTGCAGCACCACCTGGCGCTCTTCCCGGGCTTCCAGGGTGCCCTGGACGATGTTCCCACTCGGGTCGCTGGCCCGGTAATGATAAAGAGGCATATCTTAAAGACCGTTTTCGGTTTTCGGTTTTCGGTATAAAGGCCGCTCTATAACCTGAAAATCAGTAACTTTCTCGGCGTCAATAATATCTTCTTGATAAATCATATCTCGAAACGTCCGAATGCTATAATCTGACCCCTGACCCCTGGCCCCTGGCCACTGCTACTCCTGGGTCACCCGCAGCACTTCCTGGCTGGTGGTCATGCCCTGGGCCACCTTGGCCCAGCCGTCCCCCGCCAGCGTCTGCATGCCGTTGCCGATGGCCGTCTGGCGCAGGGCCGCGGCATCGGCCCTTCTCAAGATCAACTGGCGGATGGATTCATCCACCAGTAACAGCTCATAGATGCCGGTGCGTCCCTGGTACCCGGTCTGGGCGCAGGCCGGGCAGCCCTTACCCATGAAGAGGCGGTCCGGCAGGTTGCCGGGCATCTCTTTCCGGAGATCCGCGACCATCTCCGGCGACAGGGCCGTTTTGCACTCCGGGCAGATGATGCGCACCAGGCGTTGGGCCAGGATGCCGATGACCGCGGAGGCCAGCAGGAAGTCTTCGATGTCCATTTCCAGCAACCGGGTGATGGCCCCGGCAGCGTCGTTGGTGTGCAGGGTGCTGAAGACCAGGTGGCCGGTCAAAGCCGCGTGCACCGCGATCTCCGCGGTCTCCCGGTCCCGGATTTCCCCCACCAGCACCACGTCCGGGTCCTGGCGGACGATGTGCCTGAGGCCCTTGGCAAAGGTGAGGTTGATGGAAGGCTTGACCTGCATCTGGGTCACCCCGGAGAGCCGGTATTCCACCGGGTCTTCGATGGTGATGATCTTTTTATCCGGGGAATTGATGCGCTCCAGGGCCCCGTACAGGGTGGTGGTCTTGCCGCTGCCGGTGGGGCCGGTGACCAGGATCATGCCGTAGGGTTTGTGGATCAAATCGTCGAACTGCTTGAGCTCCCGGCCGGGAAAACCCAGGCGGTGCAGGTCCAGAATGACCTTCTCCCGGTCCAGGATGCGGATCACCATGGACTCTCCCAGGAGGGTGGGGATGGTGGAGACCCGGAAGTCGATATCATGCCCTTTGACCTTCAGACGGAAGCGGCCGTCCTGGGGCAGCCGGCGCTCGGCGATGTCCAGCCGGGACATGATCTTCAGGCGGGAGATGACCGCGGCCTGGAGGGCCTTGGGCGGCGACTCGGCTTCGTATAAAAGGCCGTCTTTGCGGTAGCGCACCCGGAAGGAGTCTTCAAAGGGCTCCAGGTGGATATCGCTGGCCCCCATCTGGATGGCCCGCAATACCAAAAGGTTCACCAACTGGATGATGGGGGCTTCCCGGGCCATGTCCCGGAGGTGGCCGATCTCCGCGGTCTCCTCCGAGGCCATCTCCAG
>DYJG01000267.1 GCA_020723225.1 Desulfobacca acetoxidans
TCCTGGCCAACTTGCTCGCCGCCCGGTTCTTGGCGGAGCATGGAGTGCCCGCCATTTACCGCAGCCAGCCCGAACCCCGGGAACCCATCAACCGGCAGGAGAGTAAAGGCCTCCTGGAACTCTACCGGGACCGCCGCCGCCTCAGCCGGGTGGTGATGGACCTTCTGCCCCAGCCCCATTGGGGCCTGGGAGTGGAATGCTACACCCTGGCCACCTCTCCCATCCGCCGGTACCTGGACCTGGTGATCCACCGGCAGCTTCTCTCCTATCTGTCCGAGGCGCCGCCGCCGTATAATCCGGAAGCATTGGGGGAGATTCTCACCCTGATCGAACCGGCCATGCGCCGGGCCGGCCTCCTTAAAACCAGGCGCCTGCGCTACTGGCTCCTGAAATACCTGGCCGCCCGGGTGGGGCGGAAAAAAGAGGCCCTGGTCCTGGAAGCCCTGCCCCATCGCTACCGTTTGCTCCTCCCCGACATCCACCTGGAGGTCTTTCTGCCCGCGGCCGCGACCCTGAAGCTCACCCCGGGGGATCTGGTCCTGGTGCGCCTGGATAAGGTCAATCCCAGGGAGGATCAGATTAAGGTCGCATTGGCGTAAATAAAATATTCTCACGCAAAGACGCCAAGACGCAAAGAGAAGGGGTCAGGGACCAGGGGCCAGGGGCCAGTAGGAAGTGGCACTTGTCAGTTGCCATACCAAATACACATCAAGCTGAGTTTTTCGTAGGGGCGAACCTTGTGTTCGCCCAGAACGCCCGGGACGAACACAAGGTTCGCCCCTACGGGAAACCTCTGATGGCGATCTATTATTTGTCAATTCTATTCTTAAATCTGATTTTTCTGACCGGTTGTTTCGTAAGGTCCTTTTCCTCAACTTGCTTCCCAAACACCCTCTCGAAAATCGCGGGAACATGCCGGAAATAGCGGTTGAGGTCGAATAATTCGGCCACTTCCTCCGGGGACAGATACTTGCCGATCCCCGCTTCCTCCCGCACCTTTTGGGCAAATTCCCCGCCTTCTTCCCAGACCCGCATGGCCGGGCGCTGCACCAGGCGGTAGGCCGCGTCCCGGGTGAGGCCTTTTTTAACCAGCGCCAGGAGCAGCCCCTGGGAAAAGACCAGGCCATGGGTGAGTTCCAGGTTTTTAGCCATATTTTCCGGATAGACCTGGAGGTTTTTCAGCATCCGGGTCAGCCGGCCCAGGATGAAGTCCAGGAGGACGCAGCTATCCGGCGCGATGAGGCGCTCCACCGAGGAGTGGCTGATGTCCCGTTCGTGCCAGAGGGCCACGTTTTCCATGGCGGCTATAGAGTTGGCCCTGAGCACCCGGGATAAGCCGCAGAGGTTCTCGGAAAGTATCGGGTTGCGCTTGTGGGGCATGGCGGACGACCCTTTTTGCCCCGCGGCGAAGGCCTCTTCCGCCTCCCGGACCTCGGTGCGCTGCAAGTGGCGGATTTCCAGGGCTACCTTTTCGATACTGGCGCCCACCAGGGCGCACGTGGTGAAAAATTCCGCGTGCCGGTCCCGCTGGATGACCTGGGTGGAGATGGCCGCGGGCTCCAGGCCCAGGATGGCGCAGGCCGTGGCCTCCACCTCCGGGGGCAGGTGCGCGAAAGTGCCCACCGCGCCGGAAAGTTTGCCCACGGCTACAGCCTTTTTGGCTTGCTCCAACCGGGAGCGGTGGCGCGCGAACTCCGCGTACCAGAGCGCGAATTTCAGGCCCAGGGTGATGGGCTCTGCGTGCACCCCGTGGGTGCGGCCCACCATGGGCAGGTCTTTATAAGCGTAGGCCTGGTCCTTGAGGACGATGAGGAGCGCGTCCACGTCGGCCAGAAGCAGGTCCGCGGATTCCTTCAGCCGCAGGCCGAACGCGGTGTCCAGGACGTCCGAGGAGGTGAGGCCAAAATGGAACCAGCGGCCATCCTCGCCTAAGCACTGGGAGACCTGGTCCACGAACGCGGCCACGTCGTGGTGGGTCTTCTTTTCGATTTCCAGGATCGCTTCCACGTCGCAGACGGCCTGGGCCCGTGCCCTCTCCGCCGCCTCCTTGGGGATGATGCCGTGCGCGGCCATGGCCTCCATCGCGGCCAACTCCACCTTCAGCCAGGTGGCGAACTTATGCTCTTCGGTCCAGATGCGGGCCATGACTTCGCGGCTGTAACGGGGGATCATTTATTTTTTCTCCTTCCGAGTTTTGGCGCTTTTGCTATACACCTTTTTATCCCTGACGGACATACTTTTTCCAGGTTCGGGAGGGGCAAAAGTCAATTTTTTCTTCTCCAGCGGGGCCGGTATTTCTTCCTGCCCGGCCACCGCTTCGCCGCCGCCTTGATCCGCGGGGGCCACCGAAAAAACCAGGCGCTGCCCCAGGGCTGCGGCGATGCGGCTGAGCATGGAGAGGGAATGCCCCTCGTAGTCGGCGTCCTCCAGGCGGCTGATCACCGATTGGGTAGTACCGATGAGCCTGGCCAATTCCTTTTGGGTGAGGCCCGCCTGCTTGCGCAGGTCGTAGATGGTGCGGGCCACCTGGGCGTGCAGGCGCTCGGCTTCCAGGGACCGCCGCCGTTCCTCATCGTCCCCGATATAGCGGCGGTGCAGGATGCTGACGGCATTGGCGGTTTTTTTGTTATTTTTCATGGCGGTCACCCCTGATGTGTATGCCTTGCCGGATTTTTCGCAAACCTGAATTTGCGATCGATGGCCAGATCGATTTCTTTTGGCGGCACTTTGCTGGTTTTGATCAACCCATGAGAGAGAACAGCCCTGCTTCCTTGAAAAAAATACAAAATCCGATACTGTATGCCTTGTAAAGCAATCCGCAATTCATAAACCCCATCCCGCAGAAAATCAGCCTCCGGCCGCCTTAATTCGTGGCCCATCGCGCCAGGCGCTCGATTTTGACAATGCATTTGTCCTGGGCCTTGGCGGGTAAATGGTCCAGCCAGGCCAGTAAGGGGACTGAACCGTCGTCTTCGGAAAAAAGAACAACCTCGGTTTCCGGCATTCAGCATTCCTCAGGATTAAATATCGTTAATTTGCGATAAATTGTCAAGAAATAAATCGTCATATTGCGATATAATTTCCTAAGATTGACTCGGCTATAGGGACCGGTTAATCTCAGAGAGCGGGTCTTAACGAAAAACGAAAAACGCAAAACGAAAAACGGAACCAAACCCATGCCCGACTGGGGAGAACTCTTTGCCGCGCCGGAGATGCAGCGGCTTACGCCCAATCCGGAGTTTCTGGCGGTGCTGCCGGAAGTAAAGGCCGCAGGCGGCAGATCGGTCCTGGATGCGGGCTGCGGCGCGGGGCGGCATCTGCTGCCCCTCGCTGAGGCGGGTTTTCAGGTCTGGGGCGTGGACCGGGAGGCCCCGGTTTTAGAAACGCTTCAGGGGAAGCTCCGGGCTACGGCCGTCCCGGCCCGCCTGGTGCTGGCCGACTTGGGGCGTTTGCCCTTCGGGGGCGGCTCCTTCGATCTGGCAGTAAGCATCAACGTCGTCAACCACGGGCTGGCCCGGACCTTTCGGCAGTATTGCCGGGAGCTGGACCGGGTGCTTAAGCCCGGGGGACACCTCTTTGTCTACCTCTCCCCCAGGGAGGCCGGGGACCTGGTGCGCCTGCCCGAGACCCGGGAGCTGGAGCCCAACACCCTGGTGAACATCGCCACCCCGGACGGCGACATCATCCACCACTTCCCCACCCCCGGGGAAATCTTGGGCCAATTCCCCGGCTACCGGATCCTCCGGGGAGAAACCATCCTCGCGCCCATCCCCTTCATGGCCGGGAGGAAGATGCCCCAGTTTGTCCTGTGGGCGAGGAAGTCCGGGTAAGGCGGTCTTCGGTCCCGGGTCTTCGGTCTTCGGTTAACCCGGTCGGCAAGCAGTGGGCAATAGTTGATTCCCCATCCTGGAAAGTTCAAGGTTCAAGGTTCGAGGTTAAAAGTTAAGTATGCAAATTATGAGAACTTTAGTGTCTTGCGGGTGGGCCGTAGGCCCATGAGGAGCTGTTCTGGAAATGGTCATCGCCCAGGCTTTCCAGCCTATACGAACAACACTTTCGAAGCAGGGGAAAGAATGGTGGGGCGGGCCTCCGTGCCCGCCCGAAATAAATGCAAAGGAAATAGCTTGTTACAAATTGCGAGGCCCAGCACATAAGAAAGACTTTATTTAAATGCAGGGAGCGGGCACGGAGGCCCGCTCCACCAAAATTAAACTCTCATCCTTTGTTTTGAAAGTGTCCATCGTAGGGCGCGTCTCACGCGCCAAATCGGTGCGTAAGACGCACCCTACAACGACTTCCCCCCATTCCCAAGCTCCCCCCACCCCTCGTTCCCAGTCTCTCCCTTCGATATCCCGCCTCTCGTTCCCAAGCTCCGCTTGGGAACGGAAAAATATCAGTCCAAGCTCTGCTTGGACGCCACTATAAATTAACGGGGATCGCCATTGGCGGAGCCGGCTCGCCAAGCAAAGCTTAGCCGCCAACTGGGGGTTCCCAAGCCAAGCTTGGGAACCAGAGAAAACTTGGCGATCTTTGCGTCTTTGCGAGAAATTATACATGGCGACATAAATGTTTGCGCATTATTAGTCTCTGCGCTCTCTGCGTCTCTGCGAGAGAAAAAGGTTTCTCGCAGAGGCGCAGA
>DYJG01000268.1 GCA_020723225.1 Desulfobacca acetoxidans
TTTTCGTGGCCGTATTAACCTACAATTACTATTCCGCCAAGGCCACCATCATGGCCGAGGCGGTGGAAGACGCCCAAAACCTGGCCCTGGCCACCGGCAATAAAATTGAGGTTACCCTTAACGGCGTGGAAAAGATTCCCCGCATCCTGGCCGGCATCCTGGAAGAGAAGCCGGCTCAACGGGAAGACCTCTTGCGCCTGATGAACCGTGCCCTGATCCATAATCCCGAAATTTACGCCATTGGCATCGCGTTCGAGCCCTTTGCCTTCGATCCCAAGCAGAATTATTTCATGCCGTATGTCCAACGGGACGAGGGACAGATCACGGTCTCCTTTTTGGGAAGCGACACCTACCGGTACTTCTTTCAGGATTGGTACCAGATTCCCAAAGAACTCCAACGCCCCTTATGGAGTGAACCCTATTACGACGAAGGGGGCGGCGACATCATCATGGCCACTTATTCCACGCCTTTCTTCCGGGAAAAAGACGGACGCAAGGAGGTGCGCGGGATAGCCGGCGCGGATATTTCCCTGATGGGGCTGGAAAACCTGGTGGCTTCGGTAAAAATTTACCAGACCGGCTACGCCTTTCTCGTTTCCCAAAACGGGCGCTTCCTCACCCACCCCGATAAAAGTTTGATTATGAGGCAAAGCATGTTCAGCCTGGCCGTGGCCCGGAATGACCCGGAGCTGCGCAAGATCGGCCGGGAGATGATCCGGGGGGGCCAGGGGTTTGTGCCGGTGAACGACTTCATCTCCGGAAAACAATCCTGGATGTACTACACTCCCCTGGGCTCCAGCGGCTGGACCCTGGGGGTCATTTTCCCGGAAGAGGAACTGTTCGCCAATGTCTGGCGGCTGAGCCACAGGTTGATCCTCATCGGTGTCATCGGCCTGGCCTTTTTGGGAGCGGTGATCACCCTCCTGTCCCGGTCCATCACCAAACCCCTGAGGACCCTGGCCGCGACCACCTCGGCCCTGGGCCACGGGGATTTTTCCGTGCACGTCCCGGAGACCGGCGCCAGGGAAATCAAGCAATTGGCCCATTCCTTCAACGAATTGGGGCAGCAGCTCACGGAGTACATTGAAAAGCGGGACTTCATCCGGGACACCTTCGGCCGCTACGTCACCATGGAGGTGGTGAAACGGCTCCTGGAATCCGAAGAAGCCCTGGCCCTGGGGGGCGAGACCCGGGAGGTGACGCTGCTGTTCTCCGATCTCCGGGGTTTCACCGCTTTGACCGCGGACATGCACCCGGAACAGGTCATCGCTTTCCTTAACCGCTACCTGGAGAAAATGATCGAGATCCTGCTGGATTACCGGGCGGTGATCGATGAGATCATGGGAGACGGCATCCTGGCCTTTTTCGGCGCGCCCGAGCCGCTTGAAGACCATCCCGCCCGGGCCGTGGCCTGCGCCCTGGCCATGCAGGGGGCCATGGAGGAGATCAACGCCTTAAACGCCCAAGACGGACTCCCCCACCTGGAGATGGGCATCGCCGTGAACACCGGCACGGTGGTGGTGGGCAACATCGGCTCCGAAAAACGCACCAAATACAGCGTGGTGGGCGCGGACGTGAATTTCGCCTCCAGGATCGAATCCTACGCCATGGGCGGCCAGGTGCTCATCGGCCCCTCCGCTTACCAGCGGGTTAAGGACTTGATCGAAGTGGGCGAAATCACCCAGGCGGAGATGAAGGGCGTCCCGGAGCCGGCCACCCTTTATGAAGTGCGGGCCATTCAAGGCCCCTTTAACTTAAGCCTGCAAGAGCGGCAGGAAGCCCTTCGGCCCCTGGCTTCGGGGCTGCCGGTCCACATCTACCGCCTCAAGAAAAAAATCGTCACCGGCGGCGCCGCAGACGCCGAGATCACCCAGTTGAGCGAGACCGCGGCCGTGATCCGCTTTGCCGGGGAGCTGGCGGCCTGGGAAGACGTCCGCCTCCATCTGCTGGATGAAGAGAACCGGGAAACGCCCGGGAAGATCTACGGCAAGGTGATCGCGGTGGACTCCGGGGAGGGGGATTTTCGCACTGCCCACATCCGCTTCACTTCGGTGCCTCCGGAGAGCCACGCGGCTATCCACCGGGCTTTGGGGGAAGCCTAGCTGCCGGTCCGGAGAAGGGCCTCGCATAAAAAACTGCGCCCCGCCAAAGGCGGGGCGCAGCCTTTTCAAGGGTTAAACCGGCCTGCCTGGGAAAATAAACGGGGAGCCTATCTCACCCGCTGCCGCTAATCCTCAGCCCCGGTCAGCGCCTGGACACCGAGTTGGAAGTGTAGTTGCTTACCCAGACTTTGGCGCCGTCAAAGACCACCCCTATCGGGTTCGTGCCCACCGTGTAAGTTCCCAGGACCGCGCCGTCGCTGGCCCGCAATTTGGTGACCGTATTGTCGTAATTGTTGGCCACCCAGATATTGGTCCCGTCAAAGGCCACCCCATAGGGGCTGCCGCCCACCGTATAGGTCCCCAGGACCGCGCCGTCGCTGGCCTGGAGCTTGGTGACCGTATTGTCGCTATTATTGGTGACCCACATATTGGCGCCGTCAAAGGCAATACTGTAAGGAAACACCCCCACCGGATAAGTCCCCAGGACCGCGCCGGTGCTGGCTTGCAGCTTGGTGACATTGCCGCTGCCGGTGTTGACCACCCAGATATTGGCGCCATCAAAGGCCACTCCCTGGGGAGAGCTGCCCACCGCGTAGGTCCCCACTAGAGAGCCGTCGGTGGCCCGCATCTTGGTGACCGTATTGTCGCCGTTGTTGGCCACCCAGAGATTGGTCCCGTCAAAGGCAATGCCACTGGGCATACTGCCCGCGGTATACGTGCCCAGAGCATAGCCGTCATTGGCCCGCACCTTGATCACCCCGCCATGGGCGCTGGAATTGTCGGACACCCAGATATAAGCGCCGTCAAAGACAACTCCCAGAGGGTTAAACCCAACAGAATAGTTCCCCAGAATCTCGCCGTCCGCGGCTCGAATCTTGGTAACGCTGCCGTTAGAATAAAGGGCCACCCAGATATGGGCGCCGTCGCAGGCGATACCCCAGGGATTATATCCCCCCAAGTACAAATCGTTGCTCACCGAGATGCCCTGGTACCAGCGCAGGATGGCCAGTTGCAGGGGGTTGAGGGACGCCCCGGCCGGACCCTGGGGGCCTTGGGGACCCGTTGGTCCGGTGGCTCCGGTGGCACCGGTGGCACCGGTGGCGCCGGTGTCACCTTGGGGGCCTTGGGGGCCAGTTGCGCCGGTGAGGCCAATGGGCCCCTGGGGGCCGGTGGCTCCCGTCAGTCCAATGGGTCCCTGGGGGCCGGTGGCTCCGGTGGCTCCGGTAGGCCCGGTGTCGCCTTGAAGACCCTGGGGGCCGGCAGGACCTTGCGGTCCGGTGTTGCCTTGCGGCCCCTGGAGCCCCTGGGGACCTTGTGGTCCCTGTGGGCCTTGAGGACCGGCAGGCCCCACGTAAGTTACCCGCAGGCCCAAAATTTGCGCCTCGGGGTTATTGGCCCTGAAGTGCAAAGTAACGTAATCGACACCCGGAGTCATCGACTGGAAAAAGACGGAGGAGACATCCACTTCCTTCACCACGTCCTTAGTGAAGGCCAGGGGCAAACCCAGTCTTTGCTTTTGCTTGTCGGTGCAGGTTCTTCCCCTGCGGGAGAGAAACAGGCGTAAATCATAAGTGGTGCTGCCCGTGGCCCCGCCGATCAAAACCACCTTGGCCTGGGTAAACGATTGCAGGTTGTCCGGAACCGCGAAAGAGAAGCGGGTCTCGGAGATGGAAGTCACCGGCCAACCTCCGTAGCCGATGTTTGCGGGATAAACCTGGGGGCTGACCCAGATCTCGTTGGCAAAGACCATTGTGCAAAGACCCTGGAAGAGGACGATGCTCAGCACGAACAGGGCTGCCCTCAAGCATTTTCTGCTTCGGTCCATGGTGACTCCTGAACAAAGTTATTAAGCCCCTTTAAAAAAGGGTGTATCTGAACAGCTTTCATTGCTGATCCTGCCCGGGAAACATTCATTTTTTTAGGGATGAAAGGGCTGGCAGATCTTTAAAGATCCTATTTTGAAAGGCCAAAGAAGAATTCTGTTTTCTTCTTGGTGCATGAGATCGATTAAATCTTAAAATATTTGTTGTCGATGTCAATAAATTCTTTCTTTCTCTCTCATGCATTATCGGATTTATGAAACAGGATAATAAAAAAAATTTGATGTCGGCCGCAGGTCGTGGGAGAACGGCGCTCTAAAGATAATCCGCCAATGCTTTCTTCAAGGTCTGGCGGGCCCGCTTCAGTAAGCCGTCCACCGCCTGGGGGCTGAGGCCCATCTCCCCGGCGATTTCCTGGTAGGAGAGGTCCCCGAAACGTTTCAGGACCAAGGCCCGGCGCTGGTTTTCCGGGAGCGCGGCCATGGCCTCCTCCAGCCGCCGGGCCAGGTCCTGCTCCTCCAGGGCCTCCAGGGGGTTGGCGCCGCCGTCCGCCACCGCCACGGAGTCCTCCTGGTCCAGGGATTCCTGGGGGTGCCTGGCCCGGAGCAGGTTCAGGCAGTGGTTGGCGGTGATGCGGTTGAGCCAGGCCCCCACCGTGGCCTTGGGCGCAAAAGAGGAGGCGTGTTCATAGACTTTGTTAAA
>DYJG01000269.1 GCA_020723225.1 Desulfobacca acetoxidans
CTCTGCTCCAGTCCCTGGCGGTGACCGACAGCATTCCCCTGACCCCGGAAGCGGCCACGCTGGAAAAGATCAGGGTCCTGTCCGTGGCGCCGCTTTTGGGGGAGGCCATTAAGCGGATTCATAACCAGGATTCGGTGAGTTCGCTGTTTGTATAGGGTCTTCGGTCTTCGGTCAACGGTCTTCGGTTTTTAGTCTGCGATTGTTGGTCAATTTTAACAACCTATCTCTAATATCATGCCTCAATTTCTCCTATATACCCATGCCTAAAGATTTCTCCACCGAAGACCGAAGACCAAAGACCGAAGACCATCATCTCGACCGCAACCCGAAAACCGATAACCGTCATCTAGTGGTAGGTCTCGGAAACCCGGGCCCCCGCTACGCCTGGACCCGGCACAACCTGGGGTTTATGGTGACCGCGGTCCTGGCCGAAGATTGGGGGATTCCTCTGACCCGGTCCACCCTGGACGCGTCTTGGGGCCAGGGGAGGGTAGGGGGCCAGACCGTGGTTCTGGCCCAGCCCGCCACCTACATGAACCTGAGCGGCCGCGCGGTGTCCCGTCTGCTGTCCTATTTTAAACTCCTACCGGAAAATCTGGTGGTCATCCATGACGACCTGGATGTGCCCTGCGGCCGCCTGAAGATCGTGGAACGGGGCGGTCCCGGGGGGCATAAAGGCGTGCTCTCCATCATCAACGCCCTGGATACCGAGGAATTCTTAAGGGTGAAACTGGGCATCGGCCGGCCGCCGCCGGGGTTTCCCGGGGAAAATTTCGTTTTATCCCCCTTTGCCAAGGAAGAGGAAGAGATTGTGGCCGCGCTGGTGGAGCGGGGGGCGAAGGCGGTGGATTGTTTGGTAAGGGAAGGGTTGAAGGCGGCGCAGAATCGATACCATGGGACGCACGCTGAGTAAAAGTTCAAAGTTCAAGGTTCAAAGTTCAAAGTCAAAGCAGCACCTGTCCAAGCTTTTTCATGATTTTCGGAAGCCAATGACTTATGAATGGTTATCCTGGAAGTTTTGAGCGGTAGCACAGGCTTTCCAGCCTGTGCGGATTATCTGAGCGGGCGGGACGCCCGCTATGGGTGTTTAAAAAATATAAGTGAGCAGATGGCCCAGGAGGGATACGAGCGGGCACGGAGGCCCGCTCCACCAGTTTTTTTATGATTTATGGGTGGGTTTGCAGGCCTTTAAATACGAGATTCGTAACGAAGCTGCGCTCCGTTCAGAATGACAGATTGGGGACTTTTGAGAAGGTTTCGGCTTTGAACCTTGAACCTTGAACCTTGAACTTTGAACTAATTCAACCTGGTGATAGATCAATGCGTATTCTTTTCATTTCTCCTAATCGCCTGCGCTTAGTAGTCCCGCCACTACCGATAGGCTTGGCCTCGGTGGTGGCTGCGGTTAAAGATGAGCACAAAGTCCGGGTGCTGGATTTCATGTTTGCTGAAGCCCCCCTGGAGGAGGTGCGGCGGGCGGTGGCCGAATTTGCGCCGGAGATCATTGCCGTATCCATCCGCAATATCGATAACCAGGACAGCCGCAATCCCGAATCTTTCATCGGCGACGCCAGGGAATTGGTGGATCTGCTGAAAAAGCTCAGCGCCGCGCCCATCGTCGTAGGGGGCGCGGGTTTCAGCATCATGCCCGGGGAATTCATGGAATACCTGGGGGCGGACTTCGGTATCGCCGGGGAAGGGGAGGGCGCGTTCCGGGAATTTCTGGCGGCTTTCGTAGGCAGCCGGGATTGGCAGGCGGTCTCCGGGCTGGTGTGGCGCGAGGGGGAGGAGTGGCGGCTGAATCCGGTGCAGCGGGTGGCGGACCTGAAAAGTCTGCCCCTCCCGGCCCTGGAGAATTTTACGCCGGAACTCTACGAGGAAGCGGTGGGCAGCGCCAAGCTTCCCGGCATGATCCCGGTGCAGACCCGCCGGGGCTGCCCCATGAAATGCATCTATTGCACCACGCCGCTGCTGGAAGGACGGCGCTTCCGGTCATGGGAGCCGGCCCAGATTGCGGCCCGGCTGGCGGCCTGGCATGAAAGATGGGGGCTGACGCGCTTTTATTTCGTGGACAATCTCTTCAACTGCCCGCCGGACTACGCCAAAAGGCTCTGCCGGGCGATCATCGATCTTAAGCTGCCCCTGAAGTGGGGGGCTCTCATCAATCCCAGCGCCCCGGACCGGGAACTCTTCCGCCTCATGCGGGACTCCGGGGGAGGCTTCATGCAGGTGGGGAACGAAAGCGGCTCGGAACTGGTACTGACGAAGCTGGGCAAAGGCTTCGGCCGGCGGCAGGTGGAGCTTACTTTTCAATTCCTGGAGGAAGAGGGAGTGGCGTATTCCTGCTTCCTGCTGCTGGGAGGCCCGGGAGAAACCCCGGAGACCGTCCAAGAGAGCGTGGCCTTGCTGGAGCAGTACCACCCCCAGTTGGTCAACCTGACGGTGGGGGTGCGCATCTATCCGGGTTTGGCCCTGCACCGCATCGCCCTGGAGGAAGGGGTGGTGGCGCCCGGCGAGAACCTCCTGTTGCCCAGGTTTTACCTGGCCCCGGCCATCGAGGGGTGGATCTGGGAGTACCTTGAGGGAGTGATGGCCCGGCATCCGAATTGGATCTTTTAAGGATCGTTTTGCGTTTTTCGTTTTGCGTTTTTCGTGGGAGAGATTAGGTTTTCGCTTCAAAGTTGAGATTTCTTTGAAGGTCTCCATACTTGTCATTCTGAGGGAGCGGAGCGACCGAAGAATCTCGTTTTTAACGACAAGGGTTTTCCCGGCGATACAAATAATCTTAGACAAATAAGAAGTCTTGACTGCCAAGAAACAGATTCTTCACTCCGTTTCACTCCGTTCAGAATGACATATTAAGACTTTCGCAGATGTCTCAAACTCAAGGCCCAGCCCTTTGTCTTTCACGAAAAACGAAAAACGCAAAACGAAAAACGATTTCAAAGGAAGGACCCATGGCACCTAAGGACGACGACAACGACCGGGAGCGCCTCAGTTGGCGGGAGATCGACCAGCGGCGGGATCGCCAGCAGCCCGGGGCTCCCAAAAAGGAAAGGCGGCCCAAAAAAGAGGCGGAGAAGGCCAGGCTCCAGGCCCTGGCCCAAGCCGAGGCCCTGTTTAAGGGGAAACGGGGCCGGCCGGAGTACCGGGCCGCGCTCCGGGAACTGGAGGCCCTGCACGGAAGTAAGAAGTTCGGGGTCTTTGTAAATAAATTTCTTCAGGAATACGGGATGCCGGAGGAGTGGGGGGCCTTGAACCGGCTGTTGGATTATGGGGAGGCGCAGGTGGTGGCGGACGCGCTCCGGGCCATGGCGGCCCAGGCAGGGTCCCGGAGCCGGGTGGAACAGCAGGGTTTTAAGGGCCGGTTGCAGGTTTTGGCCCTAACCAGCCCCTTTGCCGAGGTGCGCCGGCTGGCGGAAGAAATTTTGGATGAACTTTAATGAGCGAGGAAAAGGAGGATAATAAATCAGGGGGCTACAAAAATAATATTGACAAATTATTTTATCTTTTAATATAATTATAGTAATATATTTTGTAAACAATTGCTACGGGAATGCCGATATTCCTTTAAGACTGACCTCCGCAAATATTCCATAGTCCGCCGGCAGCTTCGCAACCTCAAGGAGGGGCTGGATTCATGGTTGGAAACGATTGCCAATGGGTCTCGGGAGAGGAAGCTCCTCTGAACCCCGGCCAGATCAGGCCTTGGGGCCGGATCATCACCCAACATCCTCCTTTGCAGAAGATCCTGGCCAACCTGCCCCTTTATGCCCGCTCGGAACTGCCGGTGCTCCTGCTGGGGGAACCGGGCACCGGCAAGGAATTGGTGGCGGAAGCCATCTGGCAGATAAGCCCCCGCCGGGGCCAGCCGTTCTTAAGGACCAATTGCGCCACCTTTCTTGAGCCCCTGGCCACCAGCGAGCTCTTCGGCCATCTCCAGGGGTCTTTTACCGACGCCCGCCGCACCCGCACCGGCAAATTCAAGCTGGCCCACCGGGGCACCCTGTTTCTGGACGAAGTGGGGGACCTGCCTCTCTCGGTTCAACCCCGGCTGCTCCGGGCGGTGGAGCAAGGCGAGATCGAGCCGGTGGGGGCCGATTCTCCTTGTCAAGTGGACGTGCGCCTGGTGGCCGCCAGCAATCAGGACCTCCCCGGGCTCATCTCCCAGGGCCGGTTTCGCCAGGACCTGTACGACCGCCTGGCCGTGCTGCTGATAGAGCTGCCGCCTTTGCGGGAGCGGCGGGAGGACGTCCTGCTCCTGGCCTGCCATTTCGCCCAGACCGCGGCCCCGCCTTACGGCCGGGAGCGGGTGGCGCATTTCACCGCGGCCGCGGCCAGGAAGCTCATGCAACACCACTGGCCGGGAAACGTCCGGGAACTGAAGAACGTTATCGCCCGGGCGGTGCTCTTCAGCACCGGGGGGGTGATCCGGGAAGGGGACCTGTCCTTTACCTTCCAGGGGCCGGGAGCAGCGCTGCCTCCATTAATCCGGCGGCTCAGCGAACTTCCCGTCCGCCCGGGACGGGCCCAACTGGAGGAACTCCTCCTGGAGGAAGGGGGCAATATCTCGGCGCTCTCCCGGCGGCTGCGGGTCTGCAGCAAGACCATCTACCGCTGGCT
>DYJG01000270.1:0-3891 GCA_020723225.1 Desulfobacca acetoxidans
CTTCTTCTTCCGGTTTCTCCGGCAACTGGGGCCGGCGGTAGTAGAGGTAGGTGCTTAAAGGGCCGGAAGACGCATAAACGACCATCAAGGGGAAGCCCATGATTTCCGGCGCAGTGGCCACTGCCACAAAGAGGAGCACCGCGGCTACCAGGGTCTGGAAGGGATGGCGCTTGAAGAGCTCCACTTTCTAGAAGCTGAAGTACTTGATATTGCTCACCATTAAAAAAGAGAGCACATAGATCATCACCAGGATGAACAAATGCTTCTCAGGGGCCACTATCCCGATTTTATCGTAGAAGGCGATGGCGGTGGCAATGACCATGGCCGCGGCGGGGATGGGGAAGCCGTTGAAAAACCGGGGGTCCATGGAGCCGCTCTGGACGTTGAACCTGGCCAGGCGCAACGCGCCGCAGACCACGAAGAGGAAGGCCGCGACCCAGCCGAACTGCCTGAAGGGTTTGAGCGCCCAGAGATAGACCAGGAGCGCGGGGGCCACCCCGAAGGCCACCAGATCCGCCAGGGAATCGTATTGCACCCCGAAGCTGGAAGTGCTGTGGGTCATGCGGGCGATGCGGCCGTCCAGGCCGTCCAGAATCAGGGCCACGAAGACGGCCCAGGCCTCGGCCAGATAGCGGCCGTCGATGGCCGCGACGATGGCGTAAAAACCTGCAAACAGGCTGGCGGAGGTGATCAGGTTGGGGAGGAGATACACCCCCCGGAAGCGCCGCCGGTCCCTTTTCTTGCGTCTTCTGCGAAAGGCTACCATGTCTTTTCCGGTACTGCTACAGCAGGAGGCCTAGGCCCCCTGCCGCTTAAGCGGCGTCCAGCCACCAGCGGCCCAGGATGCTGGCCCCGGCCTGGACCTTATCCCCCACCTGCACCAAAATCTCGGTATCTGGCGGCAAATACAAGTCCACCCGGGAGCCGAAGCAGATCATCCCGAAGCGCTCCCCCCGGGCCAGGGCCTGTCCGGGGCGCACGTAAGAAATGATGCGCCGGGCCAGGAGTCCGGCGATCTGCACCACCAGCACCCGGCGGCCTGCCTCGGCCTCCAGCAGCGTGGCCTGCTGTTCGTTGGCCTGATCCGCACACGGGTGCCAAGCGACCTTGTAACAACCGTCCCGGTGATTGGACGCGGCCACCCTCCCCGCCACCGGGGCCCGGTTCACGTGCACGTCAAAGACGTTCATGAAGATGCACACCCGTTTGGCCGGGCGCCCCAGGAATTTTTCTTCCGTGACCTCGTCCAGGGCGATGACTTTGCCGTCCGCGGGGGAGATGACGATCCCCGGCTCCTGGGGAATGGGCCGCTCCGGGTCCCGGAAAAAGTAGGTGAAGAAGGAGGCCCCGATAAGCCCCAGTAGGGCCAGCCAGGGGGAGTTCAAAGCCAGCCCCAGGAGAAAGACGCCCACCAGGGGCCAGATGAAGCGGTGGCCGGGGGCGGCGATTAACCTGCGGCCTTCATTGTTATATTCGGGCATGGTTTTCAGTTTTCAGCTTTTGTTATGGGGGAAAAGGGGAAGAGGGGAAAAGGGAAAAAGGGGGGAACTTGCGCGGAAGGTTTTCTTCCCTTTTCCCCATTTTCCCTTTTAACCTTTTCCCCTTATGTTTATTTTTTCAGCCAGCCCATCATGGCCCGGAGCTTCTTGCCCACTTCCTCGATGGGGTGGGCCGCTTCCTGGCGCCTCAAGGCGTTGAACACGGGCCGCCGGGCCTGGTTCTCCAGGATCCATTCCCGGGCGAACTCGCCGGACTGCACCTCGTAGAGAATCTGGCGCATCTCCTCCCGGGTCTCCTCGGTGATGATGCGGGGGCCCCGGGTGTAGTCGCCGAACTCCGCGGTGTCGCTCACGGAATAGCGCATGTAGCTGATGCCGCCCTGGTAGAACAGGTCGACGATGAGCTTGAGTTCGTGCAGGCACTCGAAATAGGCGATCTCCGGGGCGTAGCCCGCTTCCACCAGGGTGTCGAACCCGGCCTTGACCAGCTCCGAGACGCCGCCGCAGAGCACGCACTGCTCGCCGAAGAGGTCCGTTTCGGTCTCTTCCCGGAAGGTGGTCTCCAGCACCCCGGCCCGGGTGGCGCCGATGCCCTTGGCGTAGGCGAGCGCGGTTTTCAGCGCCTTGCCCGAGGCGTCCTGGTGAATGGCCACCAGGGAGGGCACGCCCGCGCCCTTTTCGTATTCGCTGCGCACCAAATGTCCGGGGCCCTTGGGGGCCACCATCACCACGTCCACATCCGGCCCCGGCATAATCTGGCCGAAGTGGATGTTGAAACCGTGGGAGAAAAGAAGCGTCTTCCCACTCATGTGGGGCTTCAGGTCGTTTTCATAGAGCGCGGCCTGGACGTGGTCCTGGGTGAGAATCTGCACCACCTGGGCCTTCTTGGCCGCTTCGGCCGCGGACACCGGCTTGAACTTGTACTTGAGCGCGGCCTCGTAATTGGGCGTCCCCGGCATCTCGGCCACGATCACGTCCACCCCGGAATCCCGGAGGTTCAGCGCCTGGGCGTGGCCCTGGGAGCCGAAGCCGATGATGGCCACAGTTTTGCCTTTGAGGACTTTTAAATCCGCATCTTTGTCGTAGTAGGTCTTGATCGCCATGAGCTTTCCTTTCGCGTAGGGTGCGTCTTACGCACTAAAAAAGGCGCGCGAGACGCAATCAAAAGAGGAATGGTGCGTGAGACGCACCCTACCTCAATCTTTTTTCGGCCTCTGGATCGCCAAAGTGCCGGTGCGCACTTCGTCCAGGATGCCGTGGTTTTTGAGCAAAGTGAGCACGGCCCCGATCTTTTCGTGGTTGCCGGTGACCTCCAGGGTATAGGTATGGGGGCTGACGTCCACCACCCGGCAGCGGAAGATGTCGGCGATGCGCAGCACCTCGGCCCGGGACTTGTCTTCCGCCTTCACGGTCACCAGGGCCATTTCCCGCTCCACGTGCTCCTGTTCGCTTAAGTCCGTCACCTTGATGACGTTGATGAGCTTGTGCAGTTGCTTGATGATCTGCTCGGTGATCTGCTCATCCCCGGTAGAGACGATGGTGATGCGGGAGACCTCGGGGTCCATGGTTTCCGCCACGCACAGGCTCTCGATATTGAAGCCCCGGCCGGAAAAGAGGCCGGTGACCCGGGAGAGGACTCCGGGAATGTTATCCACCCAAACGGAAATCGTGTGTCTCGGTTCCATCTAAAAGCTCCTAGGCCAACAGCATCTCGTGCATGGCTTTGCCGGCGGGCACCATGGGCATGACGCATTCCTCCGGCTCCACCCGGAAGTCCATAATCACCGGTTTGGGGGTCGAAAGCGCCTGTTTGATCACCGGCTCCACTTCCGAAGGCTTGGTGGCCCGTAAGCCCACCGCTCCGTAAGCCTCGGCCAGCTTGACGAAGTCCGGGGCCGCCATGGGCGTGGCGCTGTAGCGTTTTTCGTAGAACAACTGCTGCCACTGGCGCACCATGCCCAGAAAAGAGTTATTCAGGATGGCGATCTTCACGGGGAGATCGTTTTCCACCACGGTGATCAATTCCTGGATGTTCATCTGGATGCTGCCGTCGCCGGCAATGTCGATGACCGTGGCCCCGGGTTTGGCCATCTGCACTCCCATGGCCGCGGGGAAGCCGTAGCCCATGACGCCTAAGCCCCCGGAGGTCATCAGTTGCCGGGGGCGTTTGAACTTATAGAACTGCGCGGCCCACATCTGGTTCTGGCCCACCTCGGTGGTGATATAGGCCTCGCCTTTGGTCAGCTCCCAGAGCTTCTCCACCACGTACTGGGGCTTGATAACCGTGTCGCTCCAGGCGTAGGTGAGGGGATGCCGCTTCTCCCAGTCCCTGACGGTGTCCAGCCAGGGGGCCCGGATTGCGGGCCAATCCTTGGGGGTTTTGGCCTGAAGC
>DYJG01000270.1:3901-4553 GCA_020723225.1 Desulfobacca acetoxidans
AACAGGTTATTAAGTTAGTGCAAGGCGTCCTTGCAGTCGCCGACGATGGGAATGTCCACCACCACGTTTTTACTGATGGAGCTGGGGTCGATATCGATGTGAATGATCTTGGCGTGGGGCGCGAATTCCGAGAGCTTGCCGGTGATCCGGTCGTCGAAGCGGGCCCCCACGGCGATGAGGACGTCCGTCTCGGAAATGGACATATTGGCGCAATAGGTGCCGTGCATGCCCAGCATCCCCATCCACAAAGGATGGTCGCCGGGGAAGCCCCCCAGACCCATGAGGGTGCTGGTCACCGGGATTTGCAAAAATTCCGCGAATTGCTTTAATTCCTCGGAAGCGCCGGACATGATGATGCCGCCCCCGGTATAAAGAACCGGTTTTTTAGCGCTTAAGATCATATCCAGAGCCCGTTTTACCTGCCTGGGGTTGGCGTGGTAGGTGGGCTGGTAGCTTCTGATCTTGATCTCCCTGGGGAACTCGGGGACCGTCTTGGCCTGGATGACGTCCTTGGGCAGGTCCACCAGCACCGGCCCGGGGCGGCCGGAGCGGGCGATGTGAAAGGCCTCGTGGATGGTATAGGCCAGTTTGTTGACATCCTTCACCAGGTAGTTGTGCTTGGTGCAGGGCCGGGTGATGCCCACGATGTCCA
>DYJG01000271.1 GCA_020723225.1 Desulfobacca acetoxidans
GCCAGGCTTCCGGGAAGGCCACGTTGTTATAGAGGTATTCCACCTTCTCCTTGTGCCCCAACTCCACCCGGGCCATTTTCTCCAAAAAATCCCGAATCTCCCCCGGGGGCTGCAACGCGGCCAGGCCCTGGTAGAACTTGTAGGAGCCTTCCTCCCGTTTCATGGCAATGACCAGGGCCTCCTTGGGGGCCAGATCGCCGGTGAATGCCGGAGCCTTGAGGTGTTCCGCCAGGTGGACGTTTTGGGGGTGGCTCACCAGTTTGCAGCCTCCGCCGGTAAAACAGGATTGCAGAAAGTCCTTGTGGCCCAACTCCTCCTTGGCCAGGTATTGAAAAGTCTCCTTGGTCTCCGCATGGCTCACCAAGTCGGCCATACGCAGGTAGAATTCATGGGACAACTCTTCCTGGGCAATGGCGTTGTTGATGATGGTCTGGAGTTCGGTGTCCATATAAGGATTCCTTTTACGGGGCATAGATCCCGTCGGCTGAAAGTCATTGGGAAATTCGGGGGATCCCTTTGCCGGTAGCCCCCGGAGGATCAGGTGGCCTTGATCTCGATGGCCTTGGGTTTGACTTCTTCTTTCTTGGGACAGGATACGGTCAGGACTCCCTGCTTATAGCCGGCCTCGATCTTGTCCGCATCCACGGCCGCGGGCAGCTTCAGGGAACGGGAGAAAGAGCCGTAGGTCCGCTCCACCAGGTGGTAGTTCTCCTTTTTCTCTTCCCGCTCCGACTTCTTTTCCCCCTTGATGGTGAGGACGTCACCGGCGAGAGAGATATCGATATCCTTGGCTTCCATCCCCGGGACCTCCGCCTTGATTACCACCTGGTCCGCGGTCTCCGAGACATCCACCGCGGGGGCCCATTCCATTTCCATGGGCCGGAGGGCCTTGCGGCCGGGGCCGAAGAAATCATCCCAGAGGCGGTCCATCTCCCGGCGCAGGCGGGAGACTTCCCGAAAAGGTTTCCATTCCACAATATCCGGCATAAAACACCTCCGAAAACTTGCGCTGAGGGTAACTGAATCTTATTAAGATTAATAGTGATAAGGCTTCGGGCTGTCAACTCGGTTCTTGAAAAATTGCCGGATAATAAACTTGAATTTGGGACGGAAGGATGGTAGATAAGGTGGAGTCGTTAGAGGCACACCATGACTCGAATGATAGCTATCCAAACCGTCAACCGCCTCCTTACCCGGTAAGGAGGTTTTTTTTTGCTTCCTAAGGAAGGATTGGTTTATGGAATTCCGGCGTAAAGACCTGCTGGGCGTCGCCGACCTGGAACCGGAAGAGATTCAGCTCATCCTGGACACCGCCGCGTCTTTTAAAGAGATATCCACCCGCCCCATCAAAAAGGTCCCCACGCTGCGGGGCAAAACGGTGGTGACCATGTTCTACGAGCCTAGCACCCGCACCCGCATGTCCTTTGAGATCGCGGCCAAGCGCCTCAGCGCCGACACCCTGAACCTGACGGTGTCCGCGTCCTCCGCGGTCAAAGGCGAGACCCTGGCGGACACCGCCCACAACCTGGAGGCCATGGCCCCGGATGTCCTGGTGATTCGGCACTATGCCAGCGGCGCGCCCCATTACCTGGCCCGGCGCCTGAAGTGCGGGGTGGTCAACGCCGGGGACGGCCTCCACGAACACCCCACCCAAGCCTTGCTGGACCTCCTTACCGTGTGGCTGGAAAAGCGCAAAAATGACAAGGAACCGGTCAGGGAGACACTTACCGGCCTGAAGGTGGCCATTGTCGGGGACATCGCCCACTCCCGGGTGGCCCGCTCCGATATTCAAGCCTTCACCAAGATGGGCTCCCAGGTGACGGTGGCCGGTCCCGCCACCATGCTGCCCCCCTACCTGGAAACCTTAGGGGCCAAAGTCACCACCTCCCTGGTGGAGGCGGTGCGCGACGCGGACGTGATCATGATGCTCCGATTGCAACTGGAGCGCATGGGCCAGATGTTTATGTCCACCATAAGGGAATACAGCCAGTTTTTCGGCTTGGCCCCCCGGCACTTAAACCTGGCCAAAGACGACGTAATTATTATGCATCCCGGGCCCCTCAACCGGGGGGTAGAGATTTCCCCGGAAGTGGCCGACGGCCCCCATTCCCTCATCCTGGAGCAGGTGGCCAACGGGGTGGCGGTGCGCATGGCCGTGCTCTATTTCCTGATCGGAGGTGAAAAAGGGTGAGTCTGTTAATTAAAGGCGGCCTGGTGGTGGACCCCTCGACGCACCTGGAGGACCCCCTGGACCTGCTGGTGGAGAAGGGAAAGATTGCGGCCCTGGAGCCCCCCGGGAGCATCCCGGAGGAAGGCCGGCGGGTGATCGCCGCCACGGGCCTGGTGGTAACCCCGGGTCTGATAGATATGCACGTCCACCTCCGGGAACCGGGGGAGGAATATAAAGAAACCATCTGCACCGGCACCCGGGCGGCGGTGCGGGGAGGCTTCACCGCGGTGGCCTGTATGCCCAACACCAAACCGGTGAACGACACCGCGGCCGTGACCCGCCTGATTTTGGACCAGGCCAGGGCCGCGGGCAGCGCCCGGGTTTACCCGGTGGGGGCCGTTTCCATGGGCTCCAAGGGTGAGACCCTCAGCGAATACGGCGACCTTAAGGCCGCGGGCGTGGTGGCCTTAAGCGACAACGGCCGCCCGGTGAGCAATTCCATGCTCATGCGCCGGGCCCTGGAATACGCCAAGACCTTCGATCTGCCCATCATTTCCCACTGCGAGGACCTGCAACTGAGCGCCGACGGCGTCATGCACGAAGGACAGGTCTCCCTTAAACTGGGTCTGAAAGGCGTCCCCGGGGCCGCGGAAGAGGTCATGGTTTACCGGGACCTGACCCTGGCCGCGCTCACCGGCGCCCGGCTCCACATCGCCCACGTCAGCACCGCCGGCAGCGTGGCCATCATCCGCCTGGCCAAGGCCATGGGCATGGCCGTCACCGCGGAGACCGCGCCTCATTACTTCAGCCTGACGGACGCGGCAGTGCTGGGCTATAATACCCACGCCAAGGTCAACCCGCCCCTGCGCACGGAAATGGACGTCAGGTCCATCAAGGAAGCCCTGCGGGACGGCACCCTGGACGCGGTGGCCTGCGACCATGCGCCCCACAGCTCGCTGGAAAAAGAGCTGGAGTTCAACGCCGCGGCCTTCGGCCTCATCGGCCTGGAGACGAGCCTGGGGCTTACCCTGAAGCTGGTGCATGACGGCACCCTTAACCTGATCCAGGCCATCGAACGCCTCAGCACCGGACCGGCCCGGGTTCTGGGCGTGGCCGGGGGCGCCCTTGGAGTGGGGAGCCCGGCGGATATTACCCTCATCGACCTCAACCGGGAATGGACCGTGGACGTGGGTACCTTCGCCTCCAAATCCCGGAACTGCCCCTTCGACGGCTGGACCTTGAAAGGCAAGGCGGTGATGACCATCGTGGGGGGCAAGGTGGTCTGGGAGGAGGAGAGCAGGGGTTAAGGAAGGGATCAGGGGCCAGGGGGCAGGGGCCATTGATCAGGGATCAGTGGTCAGTGGTCAGTAATTAAATTTTCGGTAGTAGTATACCATAGTTATGTTCCTGGAAAAGTTCCCCTTTCTTGTCATTCTGAACGGAGCGAAGCGGAGTGAAGAATCTGGTTTTTCGCCGTTTTTCCATAACATGCCAGACTCTTCGCTATGCGAAGAGTGACAATAAAAGCCTTAAGTTAGCGCCTATGTTGGGGGTTGGGGGCCAGTTTTTCGGGTTATAGCAAGGTAACCGCTCCCTGCGTGGAGGCTGATCATTACCCACAAATGGATGGGGTGAAATTGGGTAATTACGGGGATAATGTATTTGCGGGCCTCGCGCCCCCCTCACCCTGGCCCTCTCCCCCCTCCGGGGGGAGAGGGAAATACCAGGCATATCCTTAAGATACTCTTAGGGCATGGTGGGCCTCCAAGAAGAAATTGAACTGCCCTGCAAGTTCTAAGCGGTAGTACAGGCTTTCAAGCCTGTACGGATTACCAAGGCGGGCGGGACGCCGCCCTACGAATCTTACATGGTTTACGGGTGAGCCAGAGGATCATGTTCATCTGCTTGGCACACCACAAAAGATTAACTTATCGATATTCCAGTAGTAATCCCCTCTCCCCCCTCGGGGGGGAGAGGGCTAGGGTGAGGGGGGGGGTGAATGACCACGCAGCTCGCCCGGGTCCTGCGAAAGAATATGACCGATGCCGAAAGGAGGCTCTGGTATGGTCTCCGGGACCGGCGGCTGGGCGAGTGGAAGTTCCGGCGGCAGCACCCGGTGAGGCCATATATAGTCGATTTCATCTGCATCGAGAAAAAAGTTGTCATCGAAGTGGACGGCGGGCAGCATGGGGAGAACGAAGAGGCGGACCTGCGGCGTACCGCGTACTTAAATAAGCAGGGATACCAGGTCCTGCGGTTTTGGAATTACGAGGTCTTGCAGGAGACGGATGCGGTGATGGATACCATCTTCGGCGCCCTCGAAGACCTCCCCCCTCACCCCGGCCCTCTCCCCCCGCCGGGGGGAGAGG
>DYJG01000272.1 GCA_020723225.1 Desulfobacca acetoxidans
AATTCCTGGAAGGCGACATCGCCATCAACAAGGAATGGATCGAGTACCACATCAAAAAGTGCGACGTGGCCCTGCCCCTGGTGGCCATTGCCACTCCCATGGTCTACGTGAAGAATCCGCTCCGGGTCTTTGAGCTGGATTTTGAGGAAAACCTGCGCGTCGTCCGCCAGTGCGTGCAGTACAAAACCCGCATCATCTTCCCCTCTACTTCGGAAGTCTACGGCATGTGCCCGGAGCCGGAGTTCAGCGAAGACGAGAGCACCCTGGTGCTGGGTCCGATCAACAAGCAGCGCTGGATCTACAGTTGCTCCAAGCAGCTTTTGGACCGGGTCATCTGGGCCTACGGCCAGGAGGGGAAACTGCAATTCACCATGTTCCGCCCCTTCAACTGGATCGGCCCCAAACTGGACGACCTCTACGCGGCCAAGGAAGGCAGCTCCCGGGTGGTGACCCAGTTCATCCTCAATCTCTTAGAGCGCACCCCCATCCGCCTGGTGGACGGCGGCTTCCAGAAACGGTGCTTCACCTACGTGGAAGACGGCATCGACTGCTTGATGAAAATTATCGAAAATCCCGGCGGCGCGGCCAACGGCCAGATCTTCAATATCGGCAACCCGGATAACGAGGCCTCGGTGAAGGAGTTGGCCCATCTGCTCCGGGACCTGTTTGCCCGGCACCCGGACCACAAAGACGACGGGGTCTATGCCGACATCGTCGAGACCCGCCACGAAGACTACTACGGCAAGGGCTACCAGGACATCACCAGCCGCAAGCCTTCCATCGCCAAGGCCCGGGAGATCCTGGGCTGGGAGCCGAAAACCGATCTCGTCACTTCGCTCAAGATCACTCTGGACTCCTTCCTGGAGGAGGCGAAGGAGGTGGGGACGATAGATTTGGGGGAAGGGAAGGAGTGAGCAGTAAGCAGTGGCATATTGGCAGCCTCCAGGTTTCTGTTTTTTCTGCTCACTGCTCACCGCTCACTGCTCACAGTTCTCCCGGCTCTCATTACCACCATGGAAAATTATTTACCGTTGCGCTTGGGATTAAAAATAGACGTGGACACCCGGCAGGGCTTCCGAGAGGGGGTGCCCGCGCTGGCTGAGATTCTGGAGGCCCGGTCCATCAAGGCCTCTTTTTACGTCTCCCTGGGGCCGGACAATTCCGGGAAGGCCGTCTTCCGGGTCTTTACGCAGCGGGGGTTCCTGGAAAAGATGTGGCGCACCCGGGCCCCGGCAATGTATGGACTCCGGACCATGTTTTATGGTACTCTGCTCCCGGCGCCGGTGATCGGCGAGGGGGCCGGGGAGATCCTGCGCCTGCTGGCCGAGGCAGGCCACGAAGTGGGCCTGCACGGCTACGACCACGTGCGCTGGCATGATCATCTTCTGGCCATGGGCCGGGAAGAGGTCTCCCGGGAATTGGCCCGGGCCCAGGAATGTTATACGCGCCATCTGGGGCGGCCGGCCCGTTCCTTCGCCGCGCCGGGGTGGCAGTGCAGCGCGGCCCACCGGGAGGAATTGGCCGCAGGAGGTTTTTTGTACAGCAGCGACACCCGGGGCTATGCCCCCTATTTCCCCCGCTTCGGGGCGGAGGTCAATGCTTTATTGGAAATTCCCACCACCCTGCCCACCCTGGATGAACTGTTGGGCTTCAACGGGTGTTGTCCCGAAGATTTTACGGAGCTGGTTTTGAGCCGCTTGCAGAAAAGCAGCGTTCCCCAGGTGTTGACGGTGCACGCGGAGGTGGAAGGAGGGCCGCTCAAGGGGGATTTTGCCCGCCTCTTGGACCGCTGCCGGGAGCAAGGGGTGGAGATCTTCCGGCTGGAGGATTGGGCCCGGGAGCTTCTGGCCGCACAGGATAAGGTTCCGGCGGCGTCAGTCCGGCAAGGGCGCCTGCCCGGCCGGGCGGGGACCGTTTCCTGCCAGGGCCCCCTGGAGGCGCAGCGGTGAAGGTAGCCGCCATCATACCCGCGGCGGGCATCGGGGTGCGCATGCAGAGCCAGACCCCCAAGCCGTATCTGATGCTGGCCGGCAAGCCCATTTTGGCCCATACCCTGGAGGTCTTCGAAGGCGTCAAGGAAATCCAGGAAGTTACGGTGGTGGCCCATCCCGATGACCTGGACTATTGCCGGGAAGAAGTGATCGCGGCGTACCGGTTTAAAAAGGTGCTCCGCCTGGTGCCCGGGGGCAAAGAACGGCAGGACAGCGTTTATCATGCCCTGAAGGCCTTGCAGCAGGAAGACGATCTGGGCGTCATCCTGGTTCACGACGGGGTCCGGCCCTTCGTCACCCCGGAGCAGATCCGCCAGGTCATCAAGGCCGCGCGCGCCCATGGCGGAGCCATCCTGGGGGTGCCGGCCCAGGACACCTTGAAGAGGGTGAGCCCCCAGAAAAAGGTGATCCATACCCTGGACCGCAAGGACATCTGGCAGATTCAGACGCCCCAGGGATTCCAGGCCGGTCTGCTGCGGCGGGCCTTCGTGGAGGCCTACAGCCGCAATTTTTACGGCACCGACGAGTCGTCCCTGTTGGAAGAAATGGGGCAGGCGGTGACGGTCATTCCGGGTGACCCCTGGAACCTGAAGATCACCACCCCGGATGACCTGCGACTGGCGGAAGCGCTGCTGCCCTGGCTCAGGAGCCGGAAGACGTGAGGGTGGGGCACGGTTATGACGCCCACCGCCTGGTGGCCGGGCGGGCCCTGATCCTGGGGGGTGTGGAGATCCCTTATCATCTGGGTCTCGAAGGCCACTCCGACGCCGACGTCTTGAGCCACGCCGTGGGCGACGCCCTCTTGGGGGCCATGGCCGCGGGGGATTTGGGGACCCACTTTCCCGACAGGGACCCGGCGTATAAAGGCATCTCCAGCATCGTTCTGTTGCGGCGCATTATGGCTATGGTGGAAAGCCGGGGGCTGACCCCGGTGAACGTGGATGCCACCATCGTGGCCCAACGGCCGCGCCTGGCGCCTTACATTCCCCAGATGGTTGGCAACATCGCCGCGGCCCTGGGCCTCTCCCGGGACGCGGTGAACGTCAAGGCTACCACTACCGAGGGTATGGGCTTTGCGGGCCGGGAGGAAGGCATCGCCGCCCACGCGGTGGTGCTCCTGGCGCCGGGCCCGGCGGACTGGGAGCCGGAGGATACGGGCTTTTAGCAGGGGTCAGGGGTCAGGGGGCAGGGGCCAGTGGTCAGGGGCCAGGGGGGAGGGGGCAGTGGTCAGGGGCCAGGGATTAGGGGTTAGTAAAGCAGTCGATCATGCCAGGCGACCCTCTAAAAAATATGGAAAATTCCGGTGGCGCAGGCTTTCCAGCCTGCGCCCAAAGGCGTTATTTTTCTGGAAATGAGTGGCAGGGGAAATATTTTTCCTTTTGACCTTTTCCCCTTTTAACCTCTTCCCCCTTTCGCAACCGAAATTATGGAGAAACAAGAAATAATTCCTATCCCTTCCATGAAAGAATGCCTTACCCTGATGGATACCCACGGCATGCTCCCCAACATCCGGGAGCACAGCTTCCGGGTGATGCAGGTGGCCGTCTTTCTGGGGGAGGCCCTGGCCAGGGCCGGGCATTCGCTGCAGTTGCCGCTGATTGAGGCGGGGGCCCTGCTCCATGACCTGGGCAAGACCCCCTGCCTGGGCACCGGCCACAACCATGCCCTGTGGGGCGCCCAGATTTTACGGGACCTGGGCTACCCCGAAGTGGCCCGGGTGGTGGCCGAACACGTCTATCTGGAACAGAAAAACGGCAATCCCGGTTTCTTCCGGGAAGCCGAAATTGTCAATTACGCGGACAAACGGGTGCTTCATACCAGGGTGGTGACGCTGTCCCACCGTTTTGTCGACCTGCAGGAACGCTACGGCCGCACCCCGGAGGCCCGGGCGCGGATTGCCGTCAACCAGGCCAACTCGCAAGCCCTGGAAGGCAAGATCTTTGCGTCCCTGGATTTAACGCCGGATGATCTCTTGAAGATAAACCATGGGAGGGAGCAATGAAAAAAATGCGTGTGGCCCTCATTGCCGGGGGCAAATCCTCGGAACGGGAAGTCTCTCTCAAGAGCGGGGAACAGGTCTTTCAGGCCCTGGATAAAAAGAAATACGAGATCCGGCGCTACGATCCCATGACCGATCTGGAACGCCTGGTCCGGGAGGCCCCGGAACTGGACGTGGCCCTGATCATCATGCACGGCCGGGGCGGGGAAGACGGCACCCTCCAGGGCATGCTGGACCTCCTGGGGGTCCCCTACCAGGGGTCCGGGGTCCTGGGATCGGCCTTGGGCATGAACAAGGAACTGAGCAAAATCCTCTATCTCCAGGCGGGCCTCAAGGTGCCCCATGCCCTGGCGTTTACCCAGAAGAAGGCCCCCAGTGCCCAGGAGATCGAAGAGAAGATGGGGCTGCCCGTGGTCATCAAGCCCGTCAACGAAGGCTCCAGCATCGGCATCACCATTGCCCGGGACAAAAAGGAACTGAAGCAGGGCCTGGCCGCGGCCTTTAAATACGACTACCGGGTGC
>DYJG01000273.1 GCA_020723225.1 Desulfobacca acetoxidans
GGTCACGGCCCGCACCAGATTATATATCTCTTCGGCCCCCTTTTGCCAGTCAATCAAGCCGTCTTGGGGGCCCCGGCCGCCGAAATAGGAGGCCTGGCTCTGATCCTGGACGATTTTGGGCGCGGTCCCGGCCCGGAGTGCGGGATAGATTTCCCGCATCAACTCCCCCGCGGCCGCAGTCATGCTTGCGAACAAGGTGAGCGCGGTATCCTCCGGCGCGATGGGCACCCGTTTTTGGGCCACGATCCCGCCCTTATCCGGCTTTTCCACCATATAGTGCAGCGTCACCCCGGTTTCCGTCTCCCCAAAGATCAACACCCAGTTCACCGGGCAGCGGCCCCGATAGCGGGGCAGCAGGCTGCCGTGGAGGTTCAGGGCGCCCAGGCGGGGCAGGTCCAGCAAGGGCTGTTTCAGCATGTGCCGGTAATAGCAGGAAAACAAAAAATCCGGCCGCAATTTGGCCATGGCCGCCACAAAGGCCGGATCGTTGGGGTTCTCAGGCTGATACACCGGCAGAAAATTCTTGAAGGCCAACTCCCGCACGGAGGAGAACCAGATATTCTCTTTGGGGTCGTCCGCATGGGTAACCACGGCGACAATCTCATCGCCGAAGGCGCGGCAATGCTCAATCAGAGCCTGGAGGCAGACATAGCCGATGTTGTGGTAACCCATGAAGATGAGGCGCATTTTTTTACGTTTTCCGTTTTTCGTTTTTCGTATCAGTTTTCAGCTTGTTTTTCACTGATCACTGATTACTACTGGCCACTGGCCACTGACTACTGACTACTGCCCCCCGGCCCCTGGCCCCTGATCCCTGCCCCCGCCCCCAACTCCTGCCGGATCACAAACCGCGGCCTGCCCCGCACCTCCCGGTAGATGCGGCCCACGTATTCGCCCACCAGGGCCAGGGCGAAGGTGTTCAGGCCCAGAAAGACAAAAAGGATGGCAAAGAGGGTGAAGACTCCCTCCACTTCCGGACCCAACAGGAGGCGGCGCAGAAAGAGAAAAGCCCCGAAAGCCACCCCCAGCAAGGCGATGCCCAGGCCCATGAGCCCCACCATGTGGATGGGGAAATTGGAGAACCCGGTCATGAAGTCCACGTTTAAGCGCAGCAGCTTGATCAGGCTGTATTTCGACTGGCCCCTCTCCCGTTCGGCGTGGCCCACGGGAATCTCGGCCACCTTCCGGGAAAAGAGGTTGGCCAGGGCGGGGATGAAGCTGGAGGTTTCATGGCATTGATTGATGCTGTCCACCACCTCCCGGCGGTAGGCCCGGAGCATGCAGCCGTAGTCCCTAAGCTTCACCCCGGTGACCCGGGACATCACCTGGTTGATGAGAAAGGAGGGAAATTTGCGGAAGAAGGAATCCTGCCGGTTTTCCCGCCAGCCGCCCACGGTGTCGTAGCCTTCCTCGATCTTGGCCACCAGCCGGGGGATTTCCTCCGGCGGGTTTTGCAGGTCCGCGTCCAGGGTGACCATCACCCGGCCCCGGGCCGCCTGGAAGCCGGCGAAAATGGCCTGGTGCTGGCCGAAATTGCGGTGGAACTGGAGGGCCCGGATATGTTGGGGATGCTGCCGGTGCAGTTGGGTCAAAATTTCCCAGGAGCGGTCCGCAGAGCCGTCGTCCACAAAGATGATCTCAAACGGACGCTCCATGGCCGTGAGGGTGAGGACCAGGCGCCTTCCCAGCTCCTCCAGGTTGTCTTCCTCGTTAAATACCGGGATGACTACTGAGATGTAGGGCTCGGGCGACGGTGCATTAAACGGCATGACCTGGTTGGCCATAGGTTTCTTTTCCTTCAGATAGTCTCAAAAAATAAAGAGGATTATATACTTCTTTTAAGGAGCGGGGGCAAGTCCGATAAGAGAGGGAAAAGGGGCCACTTCAAGCATTGCCGAAAGGGTCGATAAGGTAAAAACGCGGCCATCTGTGTCTCGAACCACCGGCCCTAAAGCATCGTTAACTCGCGCCCAACCAATTCCGCCTAAAACTGCGATCAGCGGTGTTCCCCCTAGCCGATTCGACTCTCCGCGAAGTTTCGCAAAACGAAGGGCTTTGTCTCGGGCCGTGCCTCCATCATTTGTTCCTTTACATTCAAGTATTGCTCGAAGTGTATCTGAATTATCGAATACCACAAAGTCTGGCGCTGGTGTCACCCGGACCTCAAAGCGAGCGGCGATTTCACCCTGATTGGCGCTGCCCGTGCGAATATATGGAATACCATTCTCCATAAATAGCGCCTCCACCGCATCCTCTATTAAATCACCTCGTTTTTTGGATGTGGCGTCCAATATCTGTCGGAATGCGCCACCATAGTGGCGTTGATGCAGAAATAGTGAAAAAGGCACTCCATCGGCAGCGAAAAGCTTTACACTTTTCCAACCATTTTCAGTGTCCGGTTTTGCCTGCTTACTGACAAGGTCTCCAGGCGGAACCCCAAAAAGAGAACCATCAATGACCTGGGAAATAGTCTTGGCCGCAACCTTGGCTTGCTCATGGGTGGTCGCTGTCCCGTTTCTCTCCATGGCGTCCACCTTGTTTTGTTTCAAAGGTTTTAGGCTTATCGGCTTCCCGGCCATAATCGTTGCGTGTGCGAACTCTCCTTTGGTTAGACCCGTGATCGTGCGAAACACCAATAATGTTCTTGGATTATCCTCTATAACCGATGTCAACTTATCTTCGGTAACCTTGGTGAATCCCTCCGTTGCCGAAAAAGCATCGGCATATACCTGTTCGAAATACTTTCGTCCATAAAAATGGTCTTCATGTATATAGGCGAAATCAGCGGCAAGGTGCGGCACATACAATAATCGCGCAATTTCAGCGTAAATTCTTGGATGTTCATTAGTTCCATGATTCAGAGGAATCAAACGAATCTGTGCGATTCGTTGATCCCAACTACCCGCTTCAGCAACCCTGGTGATTGTGTTCCGGATATTTGTCACAGATTTAGCCGACTCTGAATAGGTATCCTTGAGCATCCATAGCAGAATTTTCGGAAATGCGCCGCCGTGATTCTTCTACGAATTCTTCGTGAATTTCAAATCCCGCCGCCCTCCGTCCAAGGCGACGGGCCACCACAATGGTAGTCCCGCCACCGGCAAATGGGTCAATTACTATTCCGCCCACAGGGCAGGCAATCTTAATAAAAAATTCGGCTAATCCCTCCGGCATTGCTGCGGTGTGGGCAACACCTCGATACTGGTTATATGTCTGGGGAACATTCACCACATTTCCTGGGTCCGCACCTCCCCGTAGATACGTCTTGGTTCGATCCCGGCCAAATCCGGCTTCCGTATTCCGCCTTCCCAGCCGGTCCAATTTTCTCCGGGCGATCTCTGCGAAGTCGGCTTTGTATGGGACTCTTACAGCATCCAGATCAAAATATGGCTTGGCGCCCCGGGCAAAGTGATAGACATACTCGAAACTGTCTTTGGTACGTGGACCAAATTTACCCGGAACCGCATTTGGCTTCGCCCAGATATAAGTCTCGATCCAACGCCAACCCATCCGTTGGATGGCCAGTACCAATTCATATAAATATGGGTGTCTCTGGCCTTTTAGCGGGCCGCTTTTTGCTACGCGATTCTTGATATTGAGGATCAGGCTGCCACTTTTGTTCGCCGCGTGAAACATCGCTTTTGCAAATGGCAGGAACCACTCCACATAACAATCCGGGTGTATCCGGCTATAGGCCCGGGCATCGGCATAAGGGGGACTGGTGAAGAAGAGGTCGATACTTCTTTCGGGGAGGAGTGGCAGCAAATCCAAGGCGTCGCCATGCGTTATTCCATCATCGAGAAATCGGGCTAATGCTTGGCTGTCACCTTTGATCTGCACGCTACATCTCCCCAAGTTGCATGTGCATGTCTTAGGAGGAGGGGAACGAGATAGTTCTTAATAAACCGCGCCCCCCCGTTTGATTATGTAGGGAACCCGAAGAAGCCGCGAAGCAGGCCGTAAGCCGAGTTCTGTTCCGGATTAATCCGGCGATGATCATTCCTCTGGGACCCGGGTTGCCCCGGGCCTCAAGCAGCCTACCCGGGAGCTTTGGGCGGGCCGCCCTCAAGCGCTCCCCTATTTGGCCTTGCTCCGGGTGGGGTTTTCCAAGCCGGCAATGTCGCCACTGCCGCTGGTGAGCTCTTACCTCACCTTTTCACCCTTACCGTGGGCGTACCACGGCGGTCTGGTCTCTGTGGCACTTTCCCTGGGGTTGCCCCCGCTGGGGATTACCCAGCACCCTGCCCTGTGGAGCTCGGACTTTCCTCCGGCCGCCTTAAAGCAACCGGCGATCATCTGGCCTACTCCGCGACCTTTTTGGGCATTTTGGGAAGATTGGCCCAGCCAACCTTCCTATTAACATTTTACCTCAGAACTGCTTAGCTTTCAAACAATACCGTTTACCGGGGAATATCCAGAGGAGCGCCCCCACTTATCCTGCCCTCGCCCCCCGGGGCTGATCATTACCCACAAGTGGAGGGGGTGAAAGGGCTTTTGGTGTGGATAT
>DYJG01000274.1 GCA_020723225.1 Desulfobacca acetoxidans
TTCCCGCAATTCTTTCAGGTCGTTTTTTTCCTGGGCTTCCATTATTTCCACCTCCAAGTCAGCTATCAGCTTTCAGCTTTCAGCAAAAACAGAAAAATAATGAAAACACGAAAAATTAATGGCAATGAACAAAGGAGCTGAACTCATGCCAATTCGCGATCAAAAGACAATTTTTCGTAGGGGTGAACCTTGTGTTCGCCCCGGGCGTTCAGGGCGAACACAAGGTTCGCCCCTACGTTTTAACCTCTTTTGATTGCTGATTGGTATCAGATTTTATTAAGCTGATAGCTGAAAGCTGATAGCAGACAGCTTTTCCTGCTAGTAGATAACATGAAACCCGAAACGAGACAACGTCAGAGCCGCAAATAACCCGATCAAATAAGGACTTTCCTTGACTTAAGGCCGAAAAGTTAATAAATTTAAGGTTGTATTTAATTTGATTGGCGAGAGTGGCGGAATCAGGCAGACGCACTGGATTTAGGATCCAGCGGGCGACCGTGGGGGTTCGAGTCCCCCCTCTCGCACCAGGAAGCCGGGCCAACAAACAGGGGGAATGCTCCCGCCTGCCAATAATCATAACCAAAAGAAACTGGAAAGAGACTGGACAATGACGCAAAGCGCAGTAAAGGTGGAAGTGGAAAATCTCAGCGCAGTCACGCGCAAGCTGAAGATCGAGGTGCCCGCAGGCGAGGTCGCCCAGGCAGTGGACCGGGCCTACCAGAAACTGGGAAAACAGGCCAAGGTGAAAGGCTTCCGGCCCGGGAAGGTGCCCCGCTCCGTATTGGAACTCTATTATCGCAAACAGGTGGAGCATGAGGTTTCCGAGGAGCTGATGCGCCGCTCCCTGGGGGAGGCCCTGAAAGAGAAATCGCTCGAACCCGTAAACCTCAATTGGCCGGAGAGCATGCCCCCGGTAGTCTCCGGGGAGGACTTCCGCTTCAGCGTGGAGATGGAGGTGCCCCCGGAGTTTGAGGCGGAAAATTATACGGGGTTGACCCTGGAGGCCCCGCCGGAAGAGGATATCGAACCTTTGGTGGAAAAAAGGTTGGAGGATATCCGGGAAAATAACGCCATCCTCCGGCCCCTGGCCGACCCCCGGCCCGTGGCGGCAGGGGATTACGTAGCCCTGGATTACCAGGGATACTTTCAAGGCCAGCCCATACCCACGTCCAAACAAGAGAACATGCTGTTGGAGGCGGGCGCGGGCCGGTTCAACCCGGATTTTGAAAAGCAACTGCTGGGCCTGGCCCCGGGCGCGGAGACCCGCTTCACCGTGGACCTGCCCCAGGATTTTTACGACCCCCTGCAAGCCGGCAAGACGGTGGATTTCGAAGTGAAGATCCAGGGTATTAAAGAGAAGGTGGTGCCGGACCTGGATGACACCTTTGCCCAGAGCCTGGGGGGTAATTTTCAGACTTTGGCCGACTTGCGTGAGGCCGTCCGAGAGGATATTATTAAAGGTAAGGAACGGGAGCGCCGCAGCCGTCTGGAGAACCAGGCCCTGGACCAGATGCTGGCGGCCCACGACTTTGAAGTGCCGCCTTCCATGGTCAGGCAGGAACAGGAAGCCATGCTCCGGGAGCAGTTCCAGCAGTTGATGCAGCACGGCGTCAACCTGGAAGGCCTGAATCAGGAAAAGTTGCTGGAAAGCACCCGTCCCGGCGCGGAACGGCGGGTGCGGATGAACCTGCTGCTGGCGCGCATCGCCGAGAAGGAAGGCATCACCATCGACGATGCCGATCTTGAAGACGGCTTGGCAAGGGTGGCCGACAGCACCGGCCGGGAAAAAGCCCAGGTGCGGCAGCTTTATGAGGAACGGGGTCTCTTCGAAGTTTTGCGGCGGCAGTTGCAGGACGAAAAAGCCATGAAATTCGTGTTGGACCACGCTGAAATTGTTACGGCCCCGGCGCCGGAGGCCGAGGAGAGTGAATAACATGCCGTTGATTCCCATGGTGGTGGAACAGAGCAGCCGGGGCGAACGGGCTTATGACATCTATTCCCGCTTGCTGAAGGAGCGGATCATCTTTTTAGGCACGGCCATCAATGACGAGGTGGCCAACCTGGTTATCGCCCAGATGCTCTTTCTGGAAGCGGAAGACCCGGATCGGGAGATTCACTTGTATATTAATTCTCCGGGAGGAATGGTGACCGCGGGCTTGGGCATCTATGACACCATGCAGTTCATCAAGCCGCCTGTGACCACCCTGTGTATGGGCCAGGCGGCCAGTATGGCGGCCTTGCTGCTGGGCGCGGGCGCTCCCGGCAAACGCTCCAGTCTGCCCCATGCCCGGATCTTGATCCACCAACCCATGGGGGGCTTCCAGGGGCAGGCCACTGACGTGGATATCCAGGCCCGGGAGATCCTGCGGCTCCGGGAAGAGTTGAACGAGATCATGTCCAGACACACCGGCCAACCCATGGACCAGATCCAGAAGGATACGGAAAGAGATTTTTTTATGTCCGGGGAGCAGGCCAAGGAATACGGCCTGGTGGACGAAGTCATAACCAAGAGGGAAGTGGGCAAACGCCCGCTGGCCCCGGCTTAAAAGGGATATTTTAATCCCTTCATGAAACCGCCCGGGGGTGCCGATATACAAAACGGGACCCGAAGGCGGGGATGGGAACAGTAAAAACCAAACCCGGGAACCGGGTTTGGGGAGGATAATGATATGAGTAAACGGGGGACCGACAAAAGCACCGATCTGTTGTGTTCCTTCTGCGGCAAGAGCCAAAGTGAAGTAAAAAAGCTCATTGCCGGCCCTGGAGTCTATATCTGCGATGAGTGCATCGAACTGTGCAACGACATCATCGCCGAGGAATACGAGAAAGACGAAGCCAAGCATGCCCGCCTGGCCATTCCCGAGCCGGCAGGCATCAAAAAGCAGATAGACGAATACGTCATCGGCCAGGAGAGGGCCAAGAAGATCCTGTCCGTGGCCGTGTACAACCACTATAAACGCATCAACTCCGGGGTGGAGCTGAACGGGGTGGAGCTCCAGAAGAGCAACATCCTCCTGGTGGGTCCCACCGGGTCCGGCAAAACCCTTTTGGCCCAAACTTTAGCCCGGATTCTGAACGTGCCTTTCACCATCGCCGACGCCACCACTCTCACCGAGGCGGGATACGTGGGCGAAGACGTGGAAAACATCATCCTCAATCTGCTCCAGGCCGCGGATTACGACGTGGAAAAGGCCTCCCGGGGCATCGTCTACATTGACGAAGTGGATAAGATCGCACGCAAGACCGACAGCCCCTCCATCACCCGGGACGTCTCCGGGGAGGGGGTGCAGCAGGCCTTGCTGAAGATCATCGAAGGCACCATGGCCTCGGTGCCTCCCAAGGGGGGGCGCAAGCACCCGCAGCAGGAGTTCATCAAGGTGGACACCACCAACATCCTGTTCGTCTGCGGCGGCGCGTTCAACGGCCTGGAGGACATCATCGGCGCCCGGGTGGGCCGCAAGGCCATGGGCTTCGGGGCCGACATCCAGAGCCGCCACCAGCGGCCCCTGGGTGAGGTGTTGGTCCAGGTGCAGCCGCCTGACCTCCTGAAATTCGGCCTCATCCCCGAGTTCGTGGGCCGGCTGCCGGTGATCGCCACGTTGGACGAACTGGACGAAGCCGCGTTGGTGCGCATTCTCAAGGAACCCAAAAACGCCCTGGTGAAGCAATACCAGAAGCTTTTGGAGATGGACCGGGTGGCCTTGAATTTCACGGACGACGCTCTGGTGGCCGTGGCCCGGGAAGCCATGAAACGCAAATCCGGGGCCCGGGGGCTCAGGGCCATCCTGGAACGGGCCATGCTGGATCTGATGTACGATCTGCCGTCCCAGAAAAACGTCCAGGAATGTCTGATCAATGAAGATTTCATCATCAAACACGCCGCGCCTATTTTGACCTACGAACCCAAGGAAGAAGAGGTGGAGTGGGATAAACCAGGGAGGGTGGTGCAGCAATGATCTTTCGGTTAAACAGATCGCGGCAGTCGGGGGAAGGAGACAAGAAAAATTTGGTCACGGTGCCCATGTTGCCTCTCCGGGACATTGTGGTCTTCCCCCATATGGTGGTGCCCCTGTTCATCGGCCGGGAACGGTCCATTTCCGCCCTGGAATACGCCATGGGCCAGGAGAAGTATATCCTCCTGTGCACCCAGAAAGACCCCAGGCGGGATGAGCCCCGGGAGACTGACATCTTCCGGGTGGGGACCCTGGCCGCGATCCTCCAGCTTCTGCGCCTGCCCGACGGCACGGTGAAAGTGCTCATCGAAGGCAAGGAACGGGCCCAGATCAAGCAATACCTGGCCAATCCCCATTTCTTCCAGGTGGAGGCCGAAGAACTTGCCGACACCTGGTCTCACAACCCCGAGATCGAGGCCATGCGGCGGGCCACCATCGTCAGCTTCGAGACCTATGCCAAGCTGAACAAAAAGGTGCCCCAGGAAGTGGTGCAGACCGTGGCCGGACTGGAAGACCCGGGCCGTCTGTCGGATACCGTGGCCG
>DYJG01000275.1 GCA_020723225.1 Desulfobacca acetoxidans
GATATCGATGCCGAACTTGTTCTTCTTCAGGCCCGTGGAGATGTAGGGATGGGTCTTGGGGTCGATATCCGGGTTGATGCGCAAGCCCACCGGGGCCTTAAGACCCATCTTCCCGGCGAGGCGGTTGATCTCGCTCAACTCCATGGAGGACTCGACATTGAAGAGCAGAATCCCGGCTTTCAGCGCCGCCCGGATTTCCTCCGGGCGCTTGCCCACCCCGGAGTAGACGATCTTTCCCGGATCCACCCCCGCGGCCTGCGCCCGGTGGAGTTCGCCCCCGGAGACGATGTCCGCGCCCGCGCCCTGCTTGGCCAGAAGCCGCAGGATAGCCAGGTTGGCGTTGGCCTTGACCGCGAAGCAGACCACGTGGGGGAAACCCTCGAACGCGGTGTCAAAGACCCGGTAGTGGTGGTTCAGGGTGGCGGAGCTGTAGAGATAAAAGGGCGTCCCCACCTTGGCGGCGATGGTTTTCACCGGCACGCCTTCGCAGTAGAGTTCATTGTTTTGGTAGTGGAAATGGTGCATCTAAAAACAATCCTTATTTTGCTTTAGCAAAAAGTAGGGTGCGTCTCACGCACCACTAATGGCGCGCAAGGCGCGCCCTACTAATAACTAATCGCCGCCTCCTCCGACGGGATGCTCTCATTGGCCCGGCGGGAGTTGTCCACCGCGGTGGCGTAATAATGATAACTCCGGCCCCGGGCGGCCTTCTCGTCCAGGTACGCGGGCCGGGTTAGCAGAGCGGGAGTGATGAGGATGAAATTAACCTCACCTTCCTGGCGCCGGTAGATTTTATAACCGGCCACGTCCGCCGCGGGGCTGGGGTCCCAGCGGAGTTCCACGCCGCGGTCTCCGGCCACGGCCACCAGGTTGAGGACCGGAGGCGGGGGCGTGCGCTTCTCCGGCATGGCGGTACGCACCGGGGAATCCAGGCTCTCGATGAAATCAGGCCCCACCCGGCGCACGGCCCTGACCTGATAACTATATTCCACGTCGTTCAAGACCGCCACATCCTGGAAGGAAGCGGCGGCCACCGGCTCCGGGGTCACCTTGATCCACCCCTCCCCGCCGGAGCGCCGGTAAACCCGGTAGCCGGCCAGGTCTTTGACCGGCCGGCCGTCCTGGAGCTGCGTCACCGGCGGCCAGGAGAGACGGACAATGCGGTCCCCGGGCACGGCCTGCAACCCCTGGGGCATCCGGGGCAACACCCCCCAGGCATGGCTCAGGGTCCGGGACCAGGCCCCTTCATACCTTTTCTGGTCATAGCCCGCGACCCGGTAATAATAGCGCCGCTCCGGGGCCAGGTTCCGGTCCCGGAAGAGCACCGCCTCGCCCTGCACCTCCCCCACCTTAGGATAGGCCAGGTCGATATCCGCCAGCACCACAAAATCGCTGACGGCGGGGATGACTCCCTCGGTCCCCCGAAAATCCGCACGCAGCACCCGGCAGCCCTGAATCTGGGTCAAAGGCTGTCCCAACAGATTTTCCCTGGGCAGCAGCCAACTCAGCACCAGGGCGTCCCCCTCCTGGACGAGGCGGAAGTCCCGGACCTGCGCCGGCAACACGGCATCCGGAGGCAGCGGGGCCAGTTTCTTGCCGCAGGCGCAGACCAAGATAATGAGTGCTAATAAGATAAGAAATCTAATCTTCGTTTTCGGTTTTCGGTTTGCGGTTTCCGGTATCCTATTCATGAAATCTCAGATCTGGTGGCACAGGCGTCTGGCCTGTGCAAAAAAAGATAGATTAAACCTCTTTACTTGTTCACGTTCAGCCCCAATTCCTCCTCCACCCGGGCCAGGGCCTCCACCACCCGCGACGCCGCGGTGCCTCCGGGGGAGGTGCGCCGGGCCACGGAGTTTTCGATCTTGAGCCAGTCGAACAGGTCCGGCTCCGCCTGGGGGGCAAAACGGCGAATTTCCTCCAGGGATAATTCCCACAGTTCTTTCTGCTGTTCTTCCGCATAACGTACGGTGAGCCCCACCTGCTCGTGCGCGGTGCGGAAAGGAATACCTTTGGCGGCCAGGTAATCGGCCATGTCCGTGGCCGTGAGAAAACCGCCGTAGAGGGCCGCGGCCATGCGTTCCGGCCGAATCTTGAGGTTGCCCAGCAATCCGGCCATGAGCCGCACCGCGCCTTTGACCGTGTCCAGGGTGTCGAACAGGGGCTCCTTGTCCTCCTGGAGGTCGCGGTTATAGGCCAGGGGCAGGCCCTTCAAAGTCATGAACAGACCCATGAGGTGGCCGGCGACCCGGCCGCATTTGCCCCGGATCAGCTCCGGCACGTCCGGGTTCTTTTTCTGGGGCATGATGGAGGAGCCGGTGGCGTAGGCGTCCGGCAGCTCCACAAACGCGAACTCGGAGCCGGACCAGATTATGAGTTCCTCCGCCATCCGGCTCAGATGCACCATAATGATACTGGCATGGCTGAGAAATTCCAGGAGAAAATCCCGGTCGCTCACCGCGTCCATACTGTTCCGGAAGACCTCCGGGAAACCCACCTGCTCTGCGGTGAATTTAGGATCGATGGGAAAGGTGGTTCCCGCCAGGGCCGCGGCCCCCAGGGGCGAAACCCGGATGCGGGCCAGGGATTCGGCAAGACGCGCCTGATCACGGCGCCACATTTCGTCGTAGGCCAGCAGGTGGTGGGAGAAGAGCACCGGTTGAGCCCTTTGTAAATGGGTGTAACCCGGCAGCAGCACCCCGAAGTGGCGGCGGGCGAGCCTTGCCCCGGCCCGGCGCAGTTCCGTCAGGTCGGTGAGCAATCCCTCCACTTCCTCGGCCAAGAAAAGGCGAACGTCCAGGGCCACCTGGTCGTTGCGGCTCCGGGCGGTGTGGAGTTTGCGGCCCACCTCGCCGATTTTCGCGGTGAGGCGGGCCTCCACGGCCATGTGCACGTCTTCCAGGGCCGGGTCGAAGTTGAACTCCCCGGCCTCGATTTCCCCGCGGATTTCGTCCAGCCCCCGGACAACGGCTTCAGCCTCATCCGGTGTAATGATTCCCTGTTTGGCCAGCATGCGGGCATGGGCCTGGGACCCGGCGATGTCCTGGCGATAGAGCCGCCGGTCAAAATCCAGGGAGGAGGTGAAGGCCTCCACCTCTGCTTCCGTGCCCCCTTGAAACCGTCCGCCCCAGGGTTTTTTAGCCATTTGCTACCTCAAATACAATCTGGGAGTGACTGCCAAAATCCCCGACCTGTTACGTTTCTCTCTCTATATATATCTATTAACCGAAGACCGAAGACCAAAGACCAAAGACCAAAGACCGGTTCTTCAGGGTTTAAACGATTCCAACTGGTAAGTGGTGCTTTCCGTGGACCCGGCCTCGCCTTTTTTGGCGCTCTTTTTGATGGTGAACATGCTCTTGACCAGACCCACCCCGGGAGCATACCATTCATAGGCGGTGAGGGAAAGGCCGCCGCCCTCTTTCGCCTGGACCTGGCCTTCATGTTTCAATTTGACGCATTCCTTATAAGTCCCCGCGGGCACCTGCAACGTCTCCCGGATGCTTTCCACGGTGATGTTGACCTTTAAATCATCCTCCCCCATCTTGGCGGCGATATCCCAGTTGGTCCCCACATCCACGGGATTTTTCAGGTAATAGACCGGGGGAGTGACGATTTTAGGCTCCTCAGCGGGGTCCTTCTGCTCCCCAAACCGATAGACGCCCTTATCGTCCTTGGCGATTAAATAATATTTCACCCCGCCCCCCACTTCCCACTTCCGGGGGAACACGGTCTTCCCCTTAATTTCCCGGGGGGCCTGGTTGGTGACCGTGATTTTCTGCGCTCCGGGTTTATTGGAGGTGACGCCGTAAACCCAGACCGTCCCTTCCTTCATGGGATAATAGCTCTCTGCCGGTTCACCGAAGCAGGAGGCTCCGGGGAGTAGGAAAAACAGCAGGGTTGCGGCAACAAGAATCGTCTTTTTCATGGCTGAACTCTTATAGGGTTTTCGGTCTTCGGCCATCGGTCTTCGGTCTTCATAGCGGTGGGTCGGCCCCCTCTGGCCGCCCTAACTCGGGCGGGCACAGAGGCCCGCCCCACCGGAGGCATTTTCATATAAAGCGGAGTGAAGAATCTCGTATTTTGGCATGCCGGATTCCCAACCTGGTTAATATCATCGGTTCGGCCTGGAAAAGTTGCGCTGCCAAAAACGAGATTCTTCGGTCGCTCCGCTCCCTCAGAATGACAAAATAGAGGACTTTCGCAGAGGTTTCAAGTTGTTAATCAAGGCCCTTCCTGAAACGGCCGCGCACACGCCTCGCACCGGGCTGCCGCCAGGGCTTCGGCGTCCGGCAGCTTCTGCCAGCGGCCGCAGCCCCGGCAGCGGGCCACGGGGTGGTAATCCTTCCAGCCCACATCTTTCCAATATCGCAGGGTGTGGTACTTCCGCCAATACAAAAAAATGGGATAAAGAATCCCCAGAACAATCAGATGGATGACCGAAATGATAAAAATCTTCCAGGAAAACAGGGCCCCCACCGCCAT
>DYJG01000276.1:0-869 GCA_020723225.1 Desulfobacca acetoxidans
TGGACTCATGATGGCTCAATCCGCGGTAATTCTGCTGGTGGAAGACGATCCGGCGGACGTGGAACTGACGCAGTACATGATTAAAAAGGCCAAGATTCTCATCGACTTGCCCGTGGTGACCGACGGCTTGGAGGCCCTGGCCTTCCTGCGCCGGGAGGGGAAGTTTGCCGAGGCACCCCGCCCGGACCTGATTCTTTTGGACCTCAACCTGCCGGGCATGGACGGCCGGGAAGTTCTGGAGAAAATCAAATCCGCCCCGGAGCTGAAAAGCATCCCGGTGGTGGTGCTGACCACCTCCCAGTCGGCTGAAGACGTCTTAAAGAGCTATTGCCTGGGGGCCAACTGCTTCATCACCAAGCCGGTGGGGTTGGAGCAATTCGCCAAGGTGGTTAACGCCCTCGAGGATTTCTGGTTCACCATCGTCAAGCTGCCCCGGCAGCCTGGGAGCTGCACCGATTGAAAAGATGGACCTCACGCAAAGGCGCCAAGACGCAAAGAAAGACGCAAGTAATAATAATTTGGGGTCTATGGGTATCGGTAAGGCGGCTGTCTCTGGCCGCCTTTCGTAATGGCGGGCACTGCGGCCCGTGGAGTTTTTCTCTTTGGAATTAACCTCTTGTTGTCAGAGACGCCCCCCTCACCCTAGCCCTTTCCCTCGAGGGGAGAGGGGATTAATACAGGGATATCAATATGTTAGTGGCCTGTGATTATGCCGGGCATTTCCCTCTCCCCCCAGCCTTATCATTACCCATAAGTTTATATCTTATGGATATGGCAAGTATTTCTCCTCTCCCCCCAGGGGGGGGAGAGGCGGGGGGAGGGGGGGGTATGGCCAAGCAATTACTCTGTATCCACACCAAAAGCCCTTT
>DYJG01000276.1:879-4479 GCA_020723225.1 Desulfobacca acetoxidans
GGGCACGGAGGCCCGCCCCACCAGTCTTTTCTTGTTTTATGCCACACTCTCTTCCAAATGAAACCAGCCTTTGGTGTAATTTATTGATAATTCATTTCTTTTAACGCAAAACGAAAAACGGAAAACGCAAAACGGTTTTCACTGCACCGAAACCTCCACCGAATCCCCCACTCCGTCCCGGCCCATGGCCGTGAGCCGGTGGCGGCCCCGGGAGAGGGGCACGGCCAGTTGATAAGGCGGGCCCACGACGCCCGCCTCCCGGCCGTCCACAAACCACACCACCTCCTCCGTCCGGGCCCGGCACATGGCTTTCAAGGTTACTTCCACCTCTTCCGCCTGGGGGGTCAAGAGAAACCGGTCGCCGGAGAGGGGGTAAAGGATGCTGATGCGGCTGATTTCATCCCGGCCCGCTCCTTCTCCCGCAGGGGAAAGAAACGGGGCCAGGGGGCCGGGGGTTTTCAGGGTTCCGGATGCCGACCCCGCTTCCCCTTTGAAGACCCGGTCCAGGTCCGGATTAAATCCCGCCAGGCGGTATCTGCCGGCCGCCCCTTTCTCATGGCGCTGGTGGAGCCAACCGGCATAGGCGGTGTCCAGCCGGTGCCAGGGCGAGCGTCCCTGGTGGTAAGCGCATTCCTGGCCCGGCTCGGCGCCGGCGACAAAAAAGTCCTCCACCGTATGGGCGCAGTCCGGGCCGGGGAGTTGGCCGGAAAAGGAGCAGACCTTAACCCGGCCTACCCCTTTCGGAACCGGAAAGGCCTCAGGGGGCGCGGCTGCAAAGAGGCTCGCGGCCAAGTCGCTGATGATGGGCGCGGCAATCGCGGCCCCGCTCTGATTCGCCGTCGGGCGGCCGTCGAAGTTTCCCGTCCAGACGGCCAGGGTGTAGCGGGGGGAGTAGGCCACCGCCCAGCAGTCCCGGTAGCGGGTGCTGGTCCCGGTCTTCAAGGCCAGGCGAAAGGCCGGGTTCATGGCCTGGGAGCCGCCGAAGGCCCTGGACCGGGCCAGGGAATCGGCCAGGATATCGCTGACAATGAACGCTGCCTGCTCGGAAAAGACCGTGATCTCCTCGCCTGCGGCCTTGTCCGGCCGAAGCCTCAAGGGGCGGTACACCCCCTGGTTGGCCAGGCAGGCGTAAGCCGCGGCCAATTGCATTAGGCTCACCTCGGGGTTCCCCACCACCAGCCCCAGGCCGTAGTGATCCGGCCCCAGATCCCGGCGGTTAATGAGGCCCAGGCGTTTTAGGGTTTCATAATACGGCTCCTGGCCCACCAGGTGGAGGAGGCGCACCGCGGAGAGGTTCAGGGAGTTTCCCAGGGCCTCCCGGAAGGAGACGGGGCCGTGGGCCACCCGGTCGAAATTGGCGGGGTGGAACTCGCCGCCGGGCAGGCGGTAGCGCCGCTCCACGTCCTCCAGGATCGACGCGGGGGTGAAGCCCCGATCCAGGGCCAGGGCGTAGAGGAAGGGTTTCAAGGCGGAGCCGGGGGAGCGCCAGGCCGCGGCCCCGTTGTTGTAACCCCGGTCCCGGGGGCCGTACTGTATCGATCCCGCCAGGGCCAGGACCTCCGGACCCCGGTTGTCCAGGAGCACCGCCGCGGCTTGGGCCGCGCCCCCGGCCCGGAGCCGCCCGGCGTGGGAGAGCAGGATCTGCTCCAACTGCCGCTGCCGGTTGAGGTCCAGGGTGGTGCGCACCACGCCTTTGTTTCGGCTTTTGTCGGCCAGCACCAGGTTCACGAAGTGTTGGGCCCGGAAGGGAAAGCGGCCGGGCTTTCCGGCCGCGGCGGCCAGGAGCAGGGGTTCACCCCGGGCCGCCAGCAGTTCCTGCTCCTTCAGGAAGCCGAGAGCGGCCATGCGGCCCAGGACCCAATCCCGGCGGGCAAGCAGCCGGGCCTGGTTGGGGCGCAACGGATTGAGCCGGCCCGGGGCCTTGGCCAGGGAGGCCAGGGTTGCCGCTTCCGCCGGGGTGAGACGGGCCGCTCTTTTTCCGAAGTAGGACAGGGCCGCGGTCTCCACCCCCGCCAGGTTGTTCCCCTGGGGCACCCGGTCCAGGTAGCGGCGCAGGATCTCCTCTTTGCTTAACGCCGCCTCCAGGCGCAGGCTCCGGCCCATCTCCGCCACCTTCCGGGACCAGGTGCGGGGCCCTGGGTGGGTGAGGCGGGCCAGTTGCTGGGTGATGGTGGACGCGCCCGAGACGATCCGCCCCGCCCCAAGATTGCTGAGCGCGGCCCGGATCACCGCGATCAGATCGACTCCGGGGTGTTCCCAGAAGCGCTGGTCTTCGGCGGCCACAAAGGCCGCGGCTACCAAAGGCGGCAGAGGCCCCGGGGGGAGCTGCGCCATCCGGCTGCCATCGGACGCCGGCCCCAGATAGAGGACGCGGTCCTGGCGGTCCAGGACCAGAGGCCCGGGCCGGGGGGCCAGCGCGGCGGGGTCAAGGCGGGTGAGGCGCTCCAGATAAAGGCCTCCCGCTGCCAGAAGCGCCGCCAGAACGCCGATGGCCAGGAAGCGACTGGATTTTAGCCGCTTAATCATGGACCCACATTCCATCAATCATGAGAAGCTTAGGTCAGGCGAACCTGGAACCCAGAACCAAGAACCCAGAACCCGGAACTTAATCACTGCCTCCCTTTAATAACGATCTCCCCCTTGGGCGTGCAGCCGTAGACCAGGGGCGCGTACATGGCCGACACCTTGGTGGCCGGGGCCGTGAAGGTCCCCTCGCACACCGCCCGGGCGTAGTATTCGAAGACCTGGGGGCCGGAATAGACCCAATCCCGGAAGGCCAGGACCCGCTCTTCCCGCATCTCCACGTGGTTGGGCCGGAAGCGCATCAGCCCTTCCGGGGAGAAATATTCGAACCGGTCCTCCTCTTCCCCCGCGGGCTCCTCCGTTTGGAAAACCGGATTCACTGCGGCCAGGCCCGCGGGCAGGGGATCGTCAATCACCACGTAACGGGTGGTGCGGGCCACCGGCTCCAACTCCACCGTCACTTTCACCAGATCGCCCACGCGGATTTCCTTGCTGCCGTCGGTGTTGGCGATGGTGCGGGAGACCTTGAAGCCCTGGGCCGCGCCCTTATCCGCCAGGTCGACCCGGGGGTAGGTGAGCTCCAGTTGGTACAGCCAGTTGCGCCCCGCCTCTCCCTCCAGGGTTACGAAATGATGCTCCAGGAGGGCTTCGGAGTCCAGGGTGAGGGTCTGGGAGCGTTTGGGGTCCAGGGTGATTTCCTGGACCGGCCCCTGGGTCTGGCTCACAATGACCCGGCCGGGGCCGCCGCTGAACTTGGCGCCCTGGAAGTGCCGGCCCAGGGCCAGGAGCGCCCAGCCAGTATCGCTGGTGGAAGTCCAGATGCCCTGCTGGTCCAGGCCCCCCAGGAGGGCCGCAGCCGCCTTGCCGGTCAGGGGGCTGTCGGGCATGACGTTATGCGCGGCCAGCAGCGCCAGGGCCGGGGTGCGGTAATGGGCCATGAATTCGTCCTGGGCTCCGTCCGCTTCGGGTTTCCCCTCCAGGAGGGGCTTGAGTATGGGCGCCAGCTCTTTATTCGATTTAAACCCCGACTGCTGCGCGGCCAGGATGGTCAGGAGTTTGGCCTCCCGGGGAAAACGC
>DYJG01000277.1 GCA_020723225.1 Desulfobacca acetoxidans
TCGGTGTCCACGTAGCCCATGGGATCTCCCATGCCGCTGTCAATGATGCATTGGGCTCCGAAATTCGGGGGAATGGACACCAGGAGATCATAGTTGACCTCCTCGCCTCCGAAGGATTTGATGATCTTTTTATCCGCGTCCACCTGGGCGATCTGGAAACTGGTGGTCACCTTGATGTTCTTTTCCTGACAGATGTTACCCAAAATCCCCGCGGCCACCGGTTTGGTGAAAGCCGCGCCCAAAGGCGTGACCAACTCGATCTCGATGTTTTTTCTGACGCCGTTGACCGTGAAATACCAGTCGGACATGAACGCGAATTCCAGGGGGGCCACCGGGCATTTGAAGGGCAATTCCGCGATATTGATGACGATCTTGCCCTTATCAAAATATTTCAATTTGTCGTACAGGGCCACCGCCCCATCCTGGGAATAGAAATTGTGGATATCCTTGCCCCAGCCCGCCATCATGCCTTCCACCTCTTCGGGAACCAGGCGGCAGCCGGTGGCCACCAGCAGCCAATCATAGGGGAAGGCGTCACCTTTGGTCTTAACCTGTTTCTGGACCGGGTCAATTCCGGTTATTTCATCCAATACGAATCTGACGCCCGGAGGAATAAACTTGACCTTGGGCTTGACGCAATCCTCTGCGGTATAGATGCCGAACGGAATGAAGAGCCACCCGGGTTGATAGTGATGCTGCCAGTCCCGGTCGATAATGGTGATTTCCCATTGTGACTCGGGCAGGATTTTCCGCATTTTTGCCGCAATGATGGTACCGCCGGTGCCGCTGCCTAAAATCACCAATTTCTTCATGACTCTTACCCTTCCTTGTGCCTGGAATTAGCCATCCTCCCTGCTAAATGCGACTGGTTTGGTAGGAAATAAATTAAGCATTGCCTGATTCAATTTCAAGAAGGGGGACGCAAACCATCCCCGATTCCGGAATTGATGCCGGGTAGAGGAATTTGCTTCGCTGCGGCTGAGAGATCACCGGGAATCGGGATTAATGAAGAGCGCCGGGCAGGCCCCCGGCAGAGGGAGAGCCGCCCTGGAAAGCGACGGCTCTTTGGCGATGAAGCGGCAGGGAAGAAAACAGGCTGCTATTCTTCCAGCACAAATCCTTTTTGCAGCCCGTATCTGATTAATTCCGCATTATTCTTGATATCCAGTTTCTTTTTGATCTTCCCCAGGTGAGCATGGACGGTCGCCGCCGAGAGGGATAAATGCTGGGCAATCTCCTTACTGGACTTACCCCCTGCCAGCAGGGACAATACTTCTTTTTCCCGGGTGCTTAACAGGTCTTCCGGTTCCGACCGGACCTTGTGGCGGAAAAAATCTATCATCTGGGTGGAAAGGAGGCTGGAAATATAACTGCCTCCCTGGCGAATCGTTTCAATGGCGGAGATTAAATCGCCAAATGCGTTTTCTTTCAGCAGATAGCCGTCGGCTCCGGCCATGATCACCCGGGAGAGGTGCTCCTTGGATTTATGCATGGTAAGGATCAAGACTTTAACTTGGGGATAGAGCCTCTTGATTTCCTTGGTGACTTCCGAGCCGTGCAACCCGGGCATGGTCAGGTCCAAAATCACCATGTCGGGCATAGATTTCGCTACCATCTTCAAGACTTCCAAGCCGTCGCCCACTTCACCCACTACCTTTAATTTCGGCACATCATCGATGATTCTCTTCACTCCTTCCCGAAACATGGGATGGTCATCAGCCAAGAGAATTTTGTAGGGGGGCGTCTTCGGAAACGTCTTTGAGGGCATCATCCGGCTTCCTCCTGACATCGGCGGGGATAGTAAAGGTTATTTGCGTACCCATTCCTTTGTTGCTGTGGATCTCCAGGGGACCCCCCACCATACGCACCCTTTCCGCCATGGTCGCCAGGCCGATGCCTTTGGTGGAGGACTCCCGGGCCAACGCGGTCGAAACCTCGAAGCCTTGGCCGTTATCATGGATGGTGAAGGCCACCCCGCCATCCTGTTGCCTGACCGCCAGGGAGATCTGGGTCGCCTGGGAATGCTTGCCGATATTAGTCAGGCATTCCTGGAAAATCCGATAAATATTAAGCTGAACTTTTGGAGAAAAAAGATCATCGATCCTGTCGATGTCCACGTCAATTTTCTTCACATTATAATATTTCCCGAATTCTTCCAGCCAATATTTCATGGCCGACGCCAGCCCCATTTCTTCCAGGACCGTGGGGCTCAGGTCCCGGGAAAGGCGGCGGACGTTTTCGATAATGCCGTCCAGATATTGGATCAGACCTTCACAATTTTTTTTCAAGGAGGTCTGGTCTTTGCGTAACTTTGCTCCGGTAGCCCCCATCTGTAGCTTCAATTAAAGCAGGGCTTGCCCCAATTCATCGTGGAGCTCGCCGGAAATCCGCCGCCGTTCGGTTTCCTGGATGGTGAGCAACCGGGACGTCAAGGCCCGCAGTTGTTGCTCCGATTCCCGCAAGTCGTTTTCCGCCCGCCGGCGCACGGTGATATCCGTAGGGTAGAGGCGCATCACGTTGTAATGGGGGACGAAATGGATGAATTCCCCAAACAGCGCGCCGGCTATTCCCTTCTCCCGATAAAATTGCGTTACGCCTCCTTTACGGGCGGCATGGAGAATCTCAGGCAGGTCTTCGGGGAGAAAGGCCTCCATCTCGTTCACTCCCAGGCGTTTGAGGGTCTCCTGGGCTGCAAGGTTATAATAGGCGATTTTGCCCGCGTTATCCACTTCCAAGATGGGATTGGGGTCCAATTTGGGGAAGGAAGCCAAGCGGCGGATTTCCTCTCCCCGTTGTTTGCGCTCGCTGATATCCCTGACGATGGCCAGGACATGGGGTTGATCGTCGAGTTGGACCATGTGGGCATTAATTTCCACGGGGATCTGCGCGCCGCCTTTGGTCACCAAAATTGTTTCGATCAGAATATGTTGTTCGACTTTGAACTTTTCCCACACTAAGGGAATCTCGGGCATTTCGTCAAGCAGTACCAGATTCTCAGGTGATAATTGTAATAATTCTTCCCGGCTGAAGCCCCATTTCCTGGTGGCGGTGGCGTTTACGTCCGTGAAATTAGCCGTCAATCCCCTAGCGTCAAACGGAAAGACAAAGATTCCATCATCTATATTATTGAATAACTGCTCATAACGCTCAATCACTATCCTTTTCTTACCGGTAATATTGGAGATTATCAGTCCTGCAGCCACAAAGTAAATGAATATTAAAATGCCATGGAGATGGGGAGTAAGCAACAGATTGATATAATAATTTGAACCGGTATAGGAGAGAGCGTAAAGATCAAGGGCCACATCCATCAACCCGCACAACCCGCCTGCAAGCACGGAAAGCCAGACGATCTTGCGTTCCAGTTTATGCACTGCTTGCCTCTCCTGCGTTTACTTCAGCCAGGCCACGCCCCGGGCAGGGACCGTAATTCTTTGATCAGGATACCGTCGGCCAGTTTGCCAGCTTTGCTTGATTTATTCAATAAAACATTGGGGGTCCGGCGCCAGATAATCAGGGCGCCCCCGGTACCGGGAGTAAGCATAGGCGATGGCCCGGCAGCCCCGGCACTGGGCCCACCGGGGACACTCACCACAGCGCCCCTGATATTGGCCGCGGTCCCTCAGTCCCTCCAGGACCGGGGAGGCGGCCCAGAGCTCCCGCAAGGAGTCCCGCCTCACATTGCCGATGGGGATGGGCAGCCGCCGGCAGGGGGTGACGGCGCCGTCCGGGAGGATGGTGAGCCCGGAAACCCCGGCGGCGCAGCCTCCCAGGGCAATCTCGCCCTCGTCTTCGGCCGGCGGCGGCGCTTCCATCTGAGAGGCAATGGGATCCCCGGAGGTAATCTCCAACCCTTGCACCTTCATGGCCAAAATCTCTTCATAAAAGGCCTGAACTTCCCGGGTGGTGAGCATTTGCTCCTGCAGAGCCGCACCCCGCCCCGAAAGAACCAGGCGGGAAAAACCCAGCCTGGGGACTCCCAGATCAACCGCCAGGTCCACCAGGTCCCGAAAATTCGCAGCATTCATTTTGGATAAGGTGGTATTCAGGGAAACCTTCACGCCTGCGGCCAGGAGGTGGCGGATGCCCGCCACCGCAGCCGCGAAACTTCCCCTCCCCCTGATCAGGTCGTGGGTCTCTTCCGTCCCCTCCAGGGAGACCTGGACCCCGTGCACTCCCATTACGGCCAGTTGCTGCGCCTTTTCTTCACTGACCAGGGTGCCGTTGGAGAGGACGTAGACTTCGAATTCCGTGGCCAGCAGCCGCTCCAGCAGGGGGAAAAAATCCGGCCTCAAGAAAGGCTCACCGCCGGTGATATTAAAACTGGGGAGAAATTCCAGATCGTAAGCCTCTCGCCAGTCCTTAACCATCAGGGCCGCGGCCTCGATCACCCCTGCAATCTCGGAGAAGGACATTTCCTCTTGCTGCCGATTATCCTGATAACAGTGGCGGC
>DYJG01000278.1 GCA_020723225.1 Desulfobacca acetoxidans
GGTCGATGGCCCGGATGAGCGCTCCCAAGACAATGCCGTTGCCGCACCCCGGACACCAGACGTGGGGGAACTTCTTTTCGTGGCGCAGGTACTTGTAAATGAGTTGGGTAAATTCGGCCATTTTAGATTCCGGTTTTCGGTTTTCGGTCTTCGGTTTTCGGTTTGTGATTGGTGGGACGGGCCTCCGTGCCCGCCATCAACCCTGCTTCGGTCCTGAAAATGTCTCTCGTTGGGCGCGTCTTACGCCCTTAGAAGGTGCGTGAGACGCACCCTACCTCGTTCCCAAGCTCCGCTTGGGAACGCCATTGCCCGTCCAGGCTCTGCCTGGACACCTTATTTTTCCGCCTGGCACATGCAGGGGAGCGCCCCGCGCCCCCTTGATTCAGTGTCAGGTGCCGCTTTCCCTTAAAATGATAGTTTCCAGTTCCCCCACGAGACCGGGCAGGTCTTGGCTAAAGAATTCCCAGAGGAAATCCAGGTCCACGGCATAATATTCTTCGATAAGGTGATTGCTGAGGTCATCGATCCCGGACCAGGGAACGGATGCATGGGCAGACCGATACTCAGGGGATACTCGGTTGGCCGCATCCCCAATCATCTTCAGGAGGCGGGCCAAAGTAAGACTTAGGAGGCGATGGGAATCCAGATCAGGCCTCCCCTTTCCCTGTATCAGCTCCAAAGCTTCCCGGGCGTATTCCAACATATGACACAAACGCACCCGGTCTTTAGCCCCGGTCATATTTGACATCAGCACTCCTTCGTATTTTCTCTGGCCCCTGACCCCTGACCCCTGCCCCTACATCCTCCCCAACCTCTCCACAATCTCCCCCGGGGTAATCAAGCTCCCATCAATCCGATTCAACGTCTCCACCCTCGTCCTCCCCTGGTTCACCCGTTTGACTTCTCTAGACATCTGCCCCAGGCTCAGCTCCGGGACCAGCACGGCCTTAACCCGCTCCAGGTGCGGCTCCAGCAGTTGCCGGGGAAAGGGCCAGAGGGTGACCAGCTGCAGCAGCCCGGCCTTCACTCCCCGTTCCCGGGCCTCCCTGACGGCCCGCTTGGCCGCGCGGGCCACGGAGCCGTAAGCGATGACCAGCACCTCCGCGTCCTCTGTCAATTCCTCTTTGACCATCATAATGTCGCCGAAATGCTGGTTGATCTTGCGGAAGAGCCGGTTCATGAAAGGCACGATCTCGTCGGCCCGCTCCGTGGGAAAGCCCCGCACGTCGTGGATCAGTCCGGTGACGTGGTAGCGGTAGCCGTCCCCGAAGATGCCCATGGGGGGCACCCCGCTGGCGGTGTCCGCATAGGGAATGTACCAGTCCGGGGGAACCGTGGGTTTTTGGCGCTCCAGCACCTCCAATTGCCCCGGCGGGGGCAGCACGATCTTTTCCCGGGTGTGGGCCACCACTTCGTCGGTTAAGAGAATCACCGGGGTGCGGTATTTTTCCGCCAGATTGAAGGCCTTGACCGTGATTTCGAAGCACTCCCAGGTGGTGGCCGCGCTCAGGACGATGATGGGATGGTCGCCGTGGGTGCCCCAGCGGGCCTGCTGCACGTCCCCCTGGCTGACGTGGGTGGCGGTGCCGGTGGAGGGTCCGGCCCGCATGACGTTGACCACCACGCAGGGCACTTCGGTGATCACCCCGAAGCCCAGGTTCTCCTGCATCAGGGAAAACCCCGGGCCGCTGGTGGCGGTCATGGCCTTGGCCCCGGCGAGCGACGCGCCGATGATCGCGCCCATGGACGCGATTTCGTCCTCCATCTGGATGAAGGTGCCGCCTTCGCCCGGGAGGCGTAAGGCCATGGCCTCGCTGATCTCCGTGGCCGGGGTGATGGGATAGCCGGCAAAAAAGCGGCAGCCCGCGTAGATCGCGCCTTCCACCACGGCTTCGTTGCCTTGGAGGAGTCGGGGTTGTCCAGTGCTGATATTCATAGTTCGCCCTACTTTTTTCACCGCGGAGACGCAGAGGGCGCAGAGAGTTGCGGGTTGCGGGTTACGAGTTGCGGGTAAGTTTTCTCTCGCAACCCGCAACTCGCAACCCGCAACCCCTCCCTCTGCGTTCTCTGCGTCTCCGCGGTGAATCTTTTCATTTAATCCGCCTCTTCCGCCGCCTTCTTTGCCGCCAGTTCCCGGACGCAGATGGCGAAATCCGGGCAATGCAGCTCGCACCAGCCGCAGCCGGTGCAGCCCTTGGCGTTGATTACCTCCGGCTCTCCCGCGGCGTTCATCCTGAGGCATTTCTTCGGGCAGAACTCCGCGCAGATGCCGCAGCCCTTGCACCAGTCCCGGAAGATGTCGATGACATATTCCTTTTTCAAGCCCTCGTTAGGAGCCTCTTCCACGGCTTCTTTTCCGGAAGGCGCGGCCGCGCCTTCGCTTCCCGGTGCCGGGTTTAATTCTTTTTCTTCAAGATTACCGCCAGCTTTCCGGTCCATTATCATCCTCAGTATTACTGATGGGCCAGGATATGCAAAATGATGTTCCCGGCATAAAGAACTGCCAGCACAAAAGCCCCCAGACTCAGCCAGCGGAAAACCTTTTTTTGAGGCCGGTAGATCATTTCCGCCACGGCGATACCGGTCATGATGATGGCCAGCAAGCCAGTCCCCGCGTGTTCCGGAGCAACCGCCAGGAGCAGGGGGCCGTCCAGGTGAAAGAAATCCAGGAGCCCCAACATGGCTGTGTTCACCATCAGACTCCCCAGCAGGTCTCCCACCGCCAGATCCACCGCGCCCAGACGCAGGGCGCTCAAGGTTACCACCACCTCCGGCATAGTGGTGACCAGAGCCGTGAAAACGGTGCCCACCAGGGATAGATGCCACCCCATATAAACGGCTAACTGCTCCGCCACCCGGGGCAGCCAGAGGCCCGCGGCTATTACTGCCAGGGCGTGCATGCCGAATCTTGCCGCAGCTTCCCCAAATTTATGGTCGGGATAAAGGAGTTCCTCAATCTCCTCCGGGTGCTCCCTGAGATATTCGGCCCGCTGCCGCCGCTGGAAACGAAAAGTGGCCCGCATCCCCGCCAGGTAGCACATCAGCAATACCGGAGAGCTCAGGCTCACATAATGAATGCTGACATATGCCAGGGGCGCCCGGGTAATCAGGGCCAGAGTCGCCACCCCGAGCAGGATTACTGCAAAGGCCGCAGCCAGGATATGCCCCCGGTCCACAGCAGTGAGCACCGGCCCCGGAGGATAAAAAATGTCCGCCACCGCCAGGATGGCCAGATTCAGTACCCCGGCCCCCAGCAGGTTGCCCACGGCCAGGTCCGGGACCTTTACCCACACGATTGCACTGACGCCGTTGGCCAACTCCGGCAGGGAAGTGACCATCGCCACGGCCACCAGCCCTATCCAGGTCCGGCCCAAACCGGTTTTTTCCGCCAACACGTCCGCATAGCGGCAGAGGCGGCTGCCGGAAAAAGTGATGACTCCGGCACATAAGATAAATTGCAGCCATATGGTCCCCCCGGGCAACCGTCACCCCCGCTGGCGCATCAAAAAATTCCGCAGAATATTCATCCCTTCCGCAGTCAGGATGGATTCCGGGTGGAACTGCACCCCGTAAATGGCATGCTGCAGGTGGCGCAGGCCCATGATCTCCCCCACCGCAGTCTGGGCCGAGACCTGGAGGCAGTCCGGCAGGCTGTCCCGGTTGACGATGAGGGAATGATAGCGGGTGGCCTCGAAGGGCGAAGGAATGCCCTGGAAGACGTCCTTGCCGTCATGATAGATCAGGGAGGTCTTGCCGTGCATCAGCCGGGGCGCCCGGATCACCTCGCCGCCGAACGCGGCGCCGATGGCCTGGTGGCCCAGGCAGACCCCGAGGATGGGGATGCGCCCGGCGAAACGGCTGATGGCCGCCAGCGAAATCCCCGCCTCATTGGGGGAGCAGGGTCCCGGAGAGATCACCAGGCGGGTGGGATGCAGCTTCTCCAGCCCCTCCAGGTCGATCTGATCATTGCGGTAGACCGCGGCCTCCACTCCCAATTGGCCGAAATATTGCACCAGGTTATAGGTGAAGGAATCGTAATTATCGATCATTACCAGCATGTTCTACTCCTAACACAACTGTCGCTTATAATCACTTCTATTTTCGGGCTTTAATTATTCACCACAGAGACACAGAGGGCACAGAGGTTCACAGAGTAAATTTAGTTATGCCCTGGCTCTGCCAGGGCATAACTATTTTTCTCTGTGAATCTCTGTGTCCTTTGTGCCTCTGTGGTAAATCTTTTCAAGTTGATGTTCACATCAACCCCTCCTCCGCCCTTTCCAAGGCCCGCGTCAGGGCCATGGCCTTGTTTACCGTCTCCTGGTACTCTCTTGCCGGGTCGGAGTCGGCCACGATGCCCGCGCCCACCTGGAGGTAGATGCGGCCCCCGTGGATATAAAAGCTGCGGATGGTGATGCAAAAATCCAGGTTGCCGCTGAAACTG
>DYJG01000279.1 GCA_020723225.1 Desulfobacca acetoxidans
AATAGCAGCTATCAATGCTTCAGGATCAATCAAGCCTTTCCAGGCTCCGGCACTTCTTTTGAAGCCGTCTTTTTTCTTTCTGGCCCCCTCCGATCTTCTCATTTTTGCTTTTTCCTTTAAGCTTTCAACCAGAACTTCGAGCATTTCGATATCCTTTTCATCAAGGTCCCTGACATCAATGACATCAGCCATTTGAAATCCTCCTACCAAGTCATATAGACATATGCTCCCATCCGAGCCTTATAGTATCATTAATTTTACCATTTTGTTATCCATTTCCATAACTTTAGTATTCCCAAATTCCCGGAAGTCGTTCAAGCGGGAATGGCATCGCAGAATTCTTTGGCAGTTTCCAAACAACTTTGCAGAGCATCCTCGCCGTTAACGATGGCTTCTTCCGGGATCTCCCCGTCAGAGATGCTTCCGGGAAGATCGGGGAAAGAAATCAGCCAGCCTCCACCCTCTTCCTTAGGTAAGGGGGCGCAATTCAGAAGGATAGCCGGGGTTTTTCAGGATTCCTCTCCAATGATTTGGTCCAACATCCCCAGAAAATGGCGGATATATGTCGTTTTTATCTCTTTTTCATGATCGGTTTTCCATCCAAGGGGTCCAGGATCTCCAGCAAACGGCGTTTCCGGGCGCGGGCAATTCTCAGGCTCTTCAGGTATTGGTCCCACTCAGCCTGTTCATTCTGTTTGGCCATGACCGCTTCTGCTTTACGAAGGTATTTTGCCGCTTCCTGGTAGGCGCCGGCGCTGACCTGATTGATCAGTTGTTCGGCCTGGTTTTTCCAGATGGACACCGCCCGCTCCGGCGCATAATCTTGAACCGCTGTGGCGATAACATCTTCACCTGCCCCGAGCCACCCAAAACCGCCCAGGGGACGCTGATCGTACCATTTCAGCACTTGTTCGGGCTTTTTCTCAAGAATGGCGATGTTAATCAGATTGCCTAACAGAGGAAATTGAAAGCGCCGATCCGCCTCGGGCCGGTCCAGTCCGGATTCCGGCAGGGGCCAGTCCTTCTGCTTCCAGGGCGGCTCGCCTGTTTCCAGATAACGCAAGAGAGAAGCGCGCACCTGGGACCAGGCGTCGGTTTTTTTGCCGGCTTTCCGGCATTCCGTGAAGGCCTGCGGCGAAGGACGACGCACGAATTCTTCTGCTTGCAGCGCCGCCAACACCGGCCAGTTACGTTCAAGAGTGCGAATCTCCCGCATTTTTTCCCGCAAGCCGGCGCCGCTGCCGGGCCATTTTTCGTTGGATCAGGTCGATGAGCTGGCCTTTGGTTTTGCCCTTAAGAAATGCATCGATCTCCCGTCGCAGAGCTTCGGACATGACATTTTCATCATCCGAGTATTCCTCTGCCAACAATTTCAGGCGCTCGTCATCCTGCTCTACCTTGAGGATGCCCCGGTTATTTTCGACCCGCCGCAGATATTCGAGCACCACGGCCACCCCGTGCTTGCATCTTTTTTGGTATGCAACAATGCTCAATCATTATAGAATCCAATTATAAAACCTTTTTGACCGCAATGTGGATCTCATCGAATTGGAGGTGTGCCGGTTGAAGCGGAAAATCCAGTAAAAGGTCTTGAGAATCCTATGATAACCAACTGTCCAAACCCTTGGAAATCATTTGATGCATGCGTTTGATGGCGGAGTGAGTGGCTAAACGGCTTTTTTACGGTTTCCTGGTGGTGGCGCTGGCTTTGGGGGCCGCGGAAACCGCCGGGCATTTCCACTGGCTGGCGGGAGTGGAAAACACCCATTACGATATCTGGCATCAGGCGGCCGGGGTGCGTTACCGTCCCGAGCACGTGGTCATCATCACCATCGATGAGCAGACCCGCCAGGAGCACCAGGATGAACCCTTGGTGTTTTGGGCGCCCCACTTTGCCAGGGTGATCGAGGTCCTTAAGCAAGCCGGGGTCCGGGTCATCGGCCTGGACTTTCTCTTTTCCGTAAGCGCCGAGGCTTGGCTGAAAAAGCTCGATCTCCCCGGCGGGACGAGCCGCACCTTCGATCTGGAGCTGAGAAAGCAGCTCGCGGCCGGAAAGGTCGTCCTGGCCGGGGGCATGACCACCGACAAAGAGGGGATCAGCAAGGTCCTGCTGCCCATCCAGGATTATTATTTCTCCCTGCCCCGGCAGTTGGACGACGTGGGCCTGACCAATTTCTATAATGACCGGGATGGCGTGCTGCGCCGCTTCGTAACTGCGCTGCCGGATGCCGAGGGCGAGATTTGGCCCCTGTTCGGGCCGCTGTTGGCGCAACGGGCCGCGGGCGGCGACATGCCCGAGACGGCGTCCCCCCTCCCCTACATCGGCTTTGCCGGCCCTCCGGGGACCTTTCCCCGCATCTCCTTCAAACGGTTGCTGCATCCGGAGGCGGCGGACGGGCTTCACGAGGCCCTTAAGGACAAAGTGGCCATCGTCGCCCTCGAGACCAAACTGCAAGACATCCACCTCACTCCCTACGCCCGGAGCTTCCTCCATTGGGTGCCGCAGATGATGAGCGGCCCCGAGGTCCATGCCAATATCGTGGAAACCCTGCTTACCGGCCGCGCTCCTAAGCCGGCGCCCGCGGCTTTGCGCCTGGCCCTCCTGGTGCTGGCCCTGGCCGCGAGCACTTACTTCTTCTTTCATTTCTCCCCCTGGCAAGGGCTGGGGGCGGGACTGCTGCTGATTCTGATCTGCCTGGCTGCGGCTTACGGGCTGTTTCTCAAGGGTCTCATCCTCCCGGTGGGCGGCCTGGAACTGGGGATCGGCCTGTGTTTCTTTGGCGTGCTGGCGCTGCGGCTGACCGGGGAGGAGCGCACCCGCCAGCGTTTGCGCCAGGTCTTTTCCAGATACGTGGCCGATGAGGTGGTGGAGAGAATCATGGCTTCCGGCAAACTCCCCGATTTAGGGGGAGAAGCCCTCAACGTCACCGTCCTCTTTGCGGATATCCGCAACTTCACCTCCATCTCGGAGCGATTGAGCGCCCACGAGGTGGTGGAGATGCTCAACGCCTATTTCAGTTCCATCTGCGAGCCCATCCTGGAATACGGCGGCACCGTGGACAAATTTATCGGCGATGCGGTGATGGCCGTTTTCGGGGCCCCGGCTCCCCAAGCGGACCACGCCCGGAGGGCTGTTTCCACGGCCCTGGCCATGGCCTTCAGAGCAGAAGAGTTTCAAGTCAAAATGGCGGAGCGGTTTTCCGGAAAAGGGCTGCCCGAGTTTCACATCGGCATCGGCCTCCACAGCGGCGAAGCCGTGGTGGGCAACATCGGCTCGCCCAAGCGCCTTGAATACACCGCCATCGGGGACACGGTCAACATTGCCTCCCGCCTGGAGAGCCTGACCAAGGAACTGGGCTGGACCATCATTGCTTCGCACGAAACTATCATTGCGGCCGGCCCGGGGGTCCTGACCGGCGGCCGGCGGGAATCCCGCCTCAAAGGGCGGCAGGAAACGGTGCTGGTCCACGAAGTGACGGGCTTGGAATGAGCGTTTTTCGTTTTACGTTTTTCGTTTTGCGTTAAAAGATTCCAAAATTTCAATGGATTACATATCACATTGTATTTAAGAGTAAAAATGATATTAAAAAACGATTATGAGGCAATACACAAAAGGAAATGAGGCAATGACCGTGCAAAATGCAAAAATGATGTTTTGTTGCGTGATTACGGCGATGATTCTGGCGATTTTGCCGCTGACTCCCACCGGGGCTGCGGCCCCGGACGTAGGCCTGGTCACCAATCTCTCCGGCGAGGCCGTCTATTGGAACCACCAGGAAAACCAGACCCCGGCCCAGGCCCAGGCTTTTTTAAAGATCCGGCAGGGGGACAACTTCGAACTCAAGGAAGGGGGTTCCTTGCAACTGCTCTATTTTTCCGGGGGGCGGCAGGAGACCTGGAAAGGCCCCGCCAGCGTGCAGGTGGGTGAAGCGGAAAGCCGGGCCGCGGAAGGCAAAACACAGTCTGCCCCGGAAATCAAAATTCTCTCCAGCAAGGTGGCCAACCGCATGAAGGGAGCGCCCTTGGTCGTCAGCCGGAGCGACGTCCGGACCGGCGGGGGGAGCACGGTCATGCGGGAACAGACCCACGGCGTAGGCGTCATCCGCAGCATGGCGCCCGCCAAAGAAGACTCTCCCCTGCCGCGGCCTAAGCCTCTGACGGCCCAGGCTCAAAAGGAGATGAAGCAGGCGGAAAAAGTCTATCAAGACCTCCGGAAGCAGGCCAAAGCCGATGATCCGACCCCGGAAATCTATCTTCTCAGTGTTTACGCGGAATATGGTTCCTATAAAAAGATGATCGAAGTAATCGACTCCATGCTGGCGAAAAAGCCGGGAGACCCAAAGCTGATGAAGCTTAAGGCCCAGGCCCGGTCGAAGCTTTAAGCAGGGAAGACTTAAATTGAGACATCTGCGAAAGCCCCTATAGTGTCATTCTGAACGGAGC
>DYJG01000280.1 GCA_020723225.1 Desulfobacca acetoxidans
CCCCTGGCCCCTGGCCCCTGATCACTGCTCACCGCTCACCGCCTCCCCCCACTCCGCCTGCTCCGTGCCGTGCCGCCGCTGCTCCCACAGCTCCTCCACCCTCTCTTCCAGGCGGGCGATGAGCGGAGGTAAGGTTTTTTCAGCCGTGGCCGCCACCGCCACCCCCCGGTGAATCCGGCATTGCAGCCGGGCCAATTGCGGGGAGACCAGGTCCTTTTTATTAAACACCATGAGCACCGGTTTGTCCTGGAGACCCAGGGAATACAAAATATCCTCCACCGCGGCCATCTGCTCCATAAAGCGGGGGTTGCTCAAATCGACGACGTGGATGAGCAGGTCCGCGTCCTCCAGTTCCTCCAGGGTGGCCTTGAAGGCCTCCACCAGGTTCTTGGGGAGGTCCCGGATGAAGCCCACGGTATCGGTGATGATCACCTCCCTTTCCTTGGGGAAGCGCAGGCGGCGGCTGGTGGGGTCCAGGGTGGCGAAGAGCTTGTCTTCCGCCGGCACCGCGGCGTGGGTCAGGGCGTTGAACAGGGTGGATTTCCCGGCGTTGGTGTAGCCGATGATGGACAGTATCGGCAGCCGCTGCCGCCGCCGGGGCTGGCGGCGTTCCCGACGTTCCTCCCGCACTTTTCCCAGGTCCTGCTGCAGCCGGTGCAACCTCTCCCGCAGGCGCCGCCGGTCGATCTCCAGCTTCGATTCCCCAGGTCCCCGGCCGCCGATGCCGCCCATGAGGCGGGACAGAGCGTCGCCTTTGCCCACCAGCCGGGGCAGCAGGTACTTCACCTGGGCCATCTCCACCTGGAGCTTGCCTTCCCGGCTCCGGGCCCGCTGCGCGAAGATGTCCAGGATCAACTGGGTGCGGTCGATGACCTTGAGTTCGGTGAAATCGGTGATGGAGCGCACCTGGGAAGGGCTCAGCTCCGCATCGAAGATCAGGAGGTCCGCGTTCAGTTGCAGGGCCTGGATGACCAGCTCCGAAAGCTTGCCCTTGCCCATGAGGAAGCGGGGGTCCAGGCGGGGGCGGTGCTGGATGATGGTCTCGGCCACCTCCAGACCCGCGGTGCGGGCCAGTTCCGCCAGCTCTATCATGGAATCCTCCGCGGCCTCCTTGTTTCTGCCGGTGACGCCGATGAGGATGGCCCGCTCTTTGCCCCCGCCGTCCCTATCCCGGCCCGCCCGGGCCAATTCCTCTTCCAGGGAGGCCATCAGGGCCGCGAAATCCAGTTGCAATTGGCTCACATGAGGGGCATCGATGAACGCCCAGTTGCGGCCGTCTTCGGGCTGCGGCAGCAGGTGCGCCACCTGGATGGAGCCCGGGAGGCCGTCCGGGGCCACCAGCAGGGCGGCCACCGCGTCCAGACGCAACAGCGCCAGGTCCGTCAGGTCGTCCCGGCTCAGGGACGGGGTGTCCAAATGCGTATGGATCAGGCGCAGGCCCTTGAGGCGGCCCTTGACGCCCCGCTCCCGGCGCAACTGCGGCAGCATGAGGCCCTTGGCGTCGCCGACGATGACCTGTACTACCGCGCCGCTGCGGTCCACCAATACTCCCACCTGCCGGTGTAATTCGTGGGAAATCTGGGCCAGTTGCTTAGCCAACTCCGGGGTGAGCAAATCCGAGGGAGGCGCCTTGCGGCGGTAAAGCCGCTCCAGCGCCCGGTACTGCTGGGCCTTTAAGCCGGTGAGATTGCCGAAGGGACGGTGGATCTTGATTTCCTCTTATTCTGTTTCCGGTTAACAGATTAAATTTCTTATTAATTAATTTTACCATATCCAAAAAATCTGCAAAGCATTGGGGGAGGCAAATATTAAGCAATGAGCACCGATTTTTCCTTTTGGGAATTGATAGTGCTGCGACAAACGCACAATTGTCTATTGCTCCTTCTCTTCCTCCCGATATCGTCCTTAATCATTTAATCCCGGCATGGCAGCTCTGGAGTGAGCGAACCTGGTGTTTTTGCAGGCGCGCTGCGGCAATGCCCCGGCCTGCAGCCAGGGCCCCCGCCAGGGTAGTTATATAGGGAACCTTATACTTGATAGCCGCTTTGCGAATGTAAGAATCATCAAATTTACCCAGCTTGCCGGTAGGGGTGTTGACCACCAGATGGATTTCCCGGTTTTTGATGATATCCACGATGTTAGGCCGGCCTTCGTGCAATTTGAGAACTTGTTCCGCGGGAATGCCCTTTTCCGCCAGGAATTTGTGGGTGCCCTGGGTGGCCAGGATTTTGAATGCCAGTTGGTGGAATTGCCGGGCCACCTCCAGGACCGCAGGCCGGTCCGCTTCTGAGACGGTTATCAGCACCGTGCCCTCATAAGGCAAAGTTTGCTGGGCCGCCTCCTGGGCCTTGTAGAAGGCCAGGCCGAAGGAGTCGGCCATGCCTAAGACCTCGCCGGTGGACCGCATTTCCGGACCCAGAAGGGGATCGACTTCCGGGAACATGTTGAAGGGAAAGACCGCCTCCTTGACGCCGAAGTGGGGGATGGACTTTTTGCAGAGGTGAAGGTCTGAAAGCTTTTTCCCCAGCATGATCTGGGTGGCCAGCCGGGCCATGGGGATGTTGCAGACCTTGGAGACCAGAGGTACGGTGCGGGAGGCCCGGGGGTTGGCTTCCAACACATAGACCGTATCGTCGGCAATGGCGTACTGAATGTTCATCAGGCCCACCACGTTCAGTTCCACCGCGATGCGCCGGGTGTATTCGTAGATGGTGTCCAAATGTTTGGGGGGGATGCTGATAGGAGGAATGACACAGGCCGAGTCGCCGGAATGGATACCCGCCAGTTCAATGTGCTCCATCACCGCGGGCACGAAAGCATCCGTGCCATCCGCGATGGCATCCGCCTCCGCCTCGATGGCATTCTCCAGGAACCGGTCGATGAGGATGGGCCTCTCCGGGCTCACCTCCACCGCGGCCGCCAAGTAGCGCTTCAGCATGCCTTCATCGTGCACCACTTCCATGGCCCGGCCCCCCAGGACGTAGGAAGGCCGGACCATCAGGGGGTAGCCGATATCCTGGGCGATCTTGATGGCCTCTTCAATAGTGCTGGCCATGCCGCTCTCCGGCTGGGGAATGCCCAGTTTGCGCATGGTGTGGCGGAAGCGGTCCCGGTCCTCGGCCAGGTCGATGACGTCGGGACTGGTGCCGAGAATCCGGACGCCCGCAGCGGCCAGTTCCTGGGCGATGTTTAGAGGGGTCTGACCGCCGAACTGGACGATGACGCCCTCAGGCTGCTCCTTCTCGTAGATGCTGAGCACGTCTTCCACGGTGAGTGGCTCGAAATAAAGCTTATCCGAGGTGTCATAGTCCGTGGACACGGTTTCCGGGTTGCAGTTGACCATGATCGATTCCAGGCCTTCATCCCGGATGGCAAACGCCGCGTGAACGCAGCAGTAATCGAACTCGATGCCCTGGCCGATGCGGTTGGGGCCGCCCCCCAGCACCATGATCTTGCGCCTCGGGCTCACTTCCACCTGATCCGGGGCGTTGTACGTGGAATAGTAATAAGCCGCGTTCTCCACGCCGCTCACCGGCACCGCCTCCCAGGCCTGCCGTATTCCCAGCCGGTAGCGTTGCTCCCGGATTTTCGGCTCCGGAACCTCTAGAAGTTGAGCCAGATATCTATCGGCAAAGCCGTCTTTTTTGGCCCGGACCAGCAGCTCATCAGGAAGCACCCGGCCCCTGTAGGCCAGGATTTCTTCCTCCAGTTCCACCAATTCCCGCATCTGCTCGATGAACCAGGGCTTGATATGGGTGCGCTGGTATAAGGATTCCACGCTGGCGCCCTGCCGCAGGGCCTCGTACATGATGAACTGCCTTTCGCTGGATGGTTCCCGGAGCAGATCCATCAGCTCTTCCAGGCTCGTATTATGGAAATTTTTGGCGAAACCGAGGCCGTGACGCCCGATCTCCAAGGAGCGGATGGACTTTTGGAAGGCCTCCTTGTAAGTCTTACCCAGACTCATGACCTCGCCCACCGCCTTCATTTGGGTGCCCAGCCTGTCTTCGGCGCCGGGGAATTTTTCAAAGGCCCAGCGGGCAAACTTCACCACCACGTAATCGCCCCAGGGCTCGTATTTCTCCAGGGTCCCCAGGCGCCAATAAGGAATCTCGTCCAAGGTGAGGCCGCCTGCCAGGAGCGAGGAGACAAACGCAATGGGGAAGCCGGTGGCCTTGGAGGCCAGGGCAGAGGACCTGGAAGTGCGGGGATTGATCTCAATAACCACCACCCGGCCGGTTTTAGGGTCGTGGGCGAACTGGATGTTGGTACCGCCGATGACCTTGATGGCCTCCACGATGTCATAGGAATATTTTTGCAGCCGTTGTTGCAGCTCCGGGGCGATGGTGAGCATGGGCGCGGTGCAGTAGGAGTCGCCGGTGTGCACGCCCATGGCGTCCACGTTTTCGATGAAACA